>DASTKD010000342.1:0-5353 GCA_035716135.1 Ktedonobacteraceae bacterium | reverse complement strand
GGATGTCTTTAGCGACTTCTGATACAGGCATCTTCGCCTCGTAGCGTTTGCGCGTCTCGTCGTAGATGTATTCAAAATAGCTCTTGAGTTGCGCGACGCCGTGCTTATCGGTGATGGGGCCGTGTCCGGGAACGATGGTCTCGACATCCATTGCCAGGATGCGGTCGAGCGCGCGCAGCCAGTTGCTGGTTGGCCCGGCCCACATAATCGGATGGCCGCCGATGAAGAGGATGTCACCTGTGAATACCACGCGCTCTTCAGGAATATGCACCATTGTATCGCCTCTGGTGTGCGCCGGTCCCACCTCGATCAGATGCGCGATTTTGTTGCCCACATTGACCGTCAATTCGCCCTCAAACGTCTGTTGGGGCGGCGTCAACGTGATATTCTCGAAGTCGAATTTGCCGAAGCAATGCTGGAAGTACGCGCCCACCGGCCCCATCGCCGGAGCCTGTTTGAGCAACATGGCGAACTGGGCAGGTTGAATGCCCTCGACCATCTCGTCAGCAGTGCGCCGCGACGCAATGATTTGCGCGCCCGCCACCAGTTCATTGCCGTAGCAGTGATCGCCATTGGCGTGCGTATTCACCACCATATCAATATGCGAGGCGGCGGGAAGCGAGCGCCGCATGGTATCGAGCATCTCCCCTGTCAGTTTCAAGTCGAAGAGCGTATCGATGAGCAAAGATGCCTCACCATCAGTGATGATGCCCGCGTTGCTCCATCCCCATGTGCCATCCGGCTGGAGATACGCATAAATATCGTTGCCCAGATCATGCAACCCTTTCGTATATTGCCAGTCGGCCATATCTTGCCTCACTTTCTTTGCGGCAAATCGTAGCGAAAGAACGTATTACTTATAGTGATGTACGCGTGAGCATATTTTATCACTTGCTGTGACCAGGGCGGCTCTGCCCCTACCATTTGTCATCCTGAGCGAAGCGAAGGATCTCTCGTCGGGCAAGGTGCAGAACCGTGGCAAGCAAGGCGACCGCGAGGGTCGCCTCTACTATGACCGCGACAGCCAGAGAAGCCCGTTCTTAGTAGAGGCGACTCTTGCGGTCGCCTTGCGCATTCCACAATGTCGGGGCTTGCCCCCGCCCTGGTCATTGGATTGAATTTGACAGCCATTGATACAGGCGCATATACTGCCTGTACTATACATATAAATCAGGGGAGTGAAAGTAATGCCCGGTCTGGAAGGCACCAGTTTAGGCCGCTACCATCTGATACGCCGCTTAGGGCGCGGGGGCATGTCGGAAGTGTACCTTGCCCACGATGAACTGATGAATCGCGAGGTGGCTGTCAAGGTAGTCAGCAGCACGCACACTGATTATATCGAGCGATTCCAGCGTGAGGCTGAGGCTATCGGCAGGCTACAACATGACCACATCCTTCCCGCTTTTGACTTTGGCGAACAGCCTCCCTGGCATTACCTGGTTATGCCCTACGTGGCGTATTGCACGCTGCTGGATGTACTCGAAAAAGGGCCGGTGTCGCTGGAATACGCGGGCGAACTGCTGCGACAAATCGCCAGCGGTCTCCAATTCGCGCACGATCAAGGGGTGATTCACCGCGACATTAAACCCTCAAATATTTTGCTGCGCGACGACCACTATGCTTACCTGGCCGATTTCGGGCTGGCAAAAGCGTTAGATGATCCCGGAAAAGTGACTCAGACGGGAGTGCTGCTAGGCACACCCGAATACATGGCCCCCGAACTGGCCGATGGTCCGGCCACCAAAAGCAGCGACGTGTACGCGCTCGGCATTTTGCTTTACCAGATGGTGACGGGTAAAATGCCCTTTACGGGTGATACGCCGCTTATGGTATACCTCAAGCAGATGCGCGAGCAGCCCGTACAGCCTTCGCGCCTCAATCCTGCCATTCCGCACGCGATAGACGTGGTGATTATGCGCGCGCTGGAGAAAGACCCACGCCGCCGCTATGAAACGCCAATGGCGCTGGCGCAAGCGTATACGCGCGCGCTGGCCGAGGCGCAGGGGCAGCCATTACCTCAGGGTCAGGGCAGAGTATCGCCTGCCGATAATGGCGCGACCGCTTACAATGCGCCTATCAGCCCACCAACACACAGATATGATGCTATCCCACCAATGACCAGGCCACCCAATCTAACACCGGTACAACCAGTGGAACCAATGGAACCAATCATGCCGCTTGCCGCGCCGCATCAACAGGAGAAACTGGTGCTTCCTCCTGTTATGCCCGCGCAAAGGCAAGCGCCTCCCGCGCGAAGGGCGGGCAACGTCCGGCAAACGCCCGTCTATCCCGGTCCTCCCCGGCGGCGCGTTCCGGCGAGGCGGGAAAACCGGAATTCAACCATTGGCCTTTCTGTACTCATTGGCCTGTTATTCCTTATCCTCGTCGGCATAATCTTCTACGTTGTTGCCAATCACGCCAATAGCAATCCGGGAACAGGCAAAACGCCAACGCCGGGGAGCAGCGTCACAACCGCGCCCACATCATCACCAAATCCAACGCGCAGCCCCGGTTCAACGCCGGTTCTCAGCCCGACGCCGAATTTTGGCGCAACGGCGACCGCCATCACAGGCAATACCCCCTTGCTTGCCGACAGCCTGAGCAGCAATACGAATGGCTCGTGGAGCGAGGGGCAGGCTTGCGCTTTCCAGAATGGAACATATCATGTGCTGGTCAACCAGGCTAATTTTCTCCAGCCATGCACGAATACAAAATTTACCATGAACAACGGAGGTATTAAGGTGAACCTCTCGCTTGTGCAGGGCAGCGACGCAGGCATTATTTACAGCGAGAGCAGCGACCAGTTTTACGATTTCGAGATTACCAACCAGGGGCAATTTTACTTCCGCCGCCACGATGCCAATGGGGGCGGCAACTATGTTTTCCTGATTCCCGCTACCAACGCGCCGTCTATTGCCTCTGGTTCCGCGACCAATACGCTCCTGATGATCGTCAACAACGGAGATTTTACCTTTTTTATCAATGGCGTTTTCGTGAAGGAAGTGAAGGATAGCACCTATACGACCGGTCAAATCGGTTTTGTGGCCGGAACGCTGGCGTCTGTAGCCAGCGCCGATGCCAGTTTCTCCAACCTGGCCGTCTACCCAATCTCGTAAATTCTTCTAAATCCTCCATCATTCCGCAAATCTGCCTGAGATTTTTGTAACTTTCTGTTGTCATCTGCTCAGTTGCGCGTTAGAATATTTATCAGTGATTCGATGAGGCATTAAATTAGTTAGTAAAGGACACATATGCAGTCTGATAGATCAACGATGGTGATGACACCACATAGCGGCGTGGCGCGTTTTCTGGACGCCTGCCATCACCGCCAGCCTGATGCTACTCCCGTCTGGTTTATGCGCCAGGCGGGGCGTTGTCTTGCGGAGTACCGCGAACTGCGCAAACGCTACGATATTCTCACGATGGCGAAGACGCCCGAACTGTGCGCCCAGGTGACACTTATGCCTGTGCAGCAGTTTGGCGTGGATGGCGCGGTACTGTATGCCGATATTATGCTGCCTCTGGAAGCTATGGGCATCTCGCTGGAGATCCAGCCCGATCTTGGCCCCATCATCCATAATCCCATTCGCACGATGCAGGATGTCGAACGCCTGCGCGTGCCTGAAGCCGAAGAATCGACTCCCTATGTGATGGAGGCCATACGGCTGCTGCACCGGGAGTTGGCAGGGAAACAGGCGGTAATCGGTTTCTCCGGCGCGCCTTTCACGCTGGCCTGTTATTTGATCGAGGGACGCCCCTCGCGCGACTACGGGCTTGCCAAATCGCTGATGTACGGGCAACCGCAGGTGTGGCACGCCCTGATGGAGAAGCTGACCGAAGTGGTGACGCGCTACCTGCTGGCTCAGATCGAGGCGGGCGTGGATGTCGTGCAGTTGTTCGATAGCTGGGTGGGCGCGCTGAGTCCCAGCGTCTACCGTCGCTTCGCGCAGCCCTATTCACAGCGCATTCTCGAGGCCGTCAAAAAGACCGGCGCGCCCTCCATACACTTTGGCACCGGCGCGGCCAGTCTGCTTGAGTTGATGACCGAAGCTGGCGGCGATATTATCAGCGTGGACTGGCGCGTAGACCTGGATGATGCCTGGGCGCGTATCGGCTACGAGCGTGGCATCCAGGGCAACCTCGATCCAACTATGCTGCTCGCTCCCTGGGAGGTCATTGAAGAAGGAATGCGCGATGTGCTGCGCCGCGCGGCGCAACGCCCCGGCCATATCTTCAACCTGGGACACGGTGTGCTGGCTCCGACTTCGCCCGATATGTTAAAGCGGCTGGTTGATGCCGTGCATGAGGAGACGCAGCGATGATTACCACAAAAACGCGCGTTGGCGTGCTACTCATGACCTATGGTTCGCCCGCCACGCTCAACGATATTCCCGTCTACCTGCAAAACGTGCGCGGCGGACGCCCTGCCGACGAGGAGTTAATACAGGAGTTTCGCCGCCGTTACGACTTGATCGGCGGTTCGCCACTGCTGCGCATCACACAGCAACAGGCAGCGGCATTGGAGCAAGAACTGAACGACCAGCATCCCGACGGACCAACGTTTCAGGTTATGGCAGGTATGCGTTTCGCGCCACCTTTTATCGCCGATCTTGTGCCACAGGTGGCTGCCGGCGCGCAGCAGGTGTTTGGCATCATCATGTCGCCCCAGTATTCGCCCATCATCATGAGCGGCTACGCTCGCGCGCTGGATGAGGCGGTCGCCAGTTTGCAGAGGTCTGATCTTACGCACAAACTGGCGGGTGACTGGCATTTGCAACCGTTCTTTTTGCAGGCATTGACCGAACGTGTTGAGCAGGCTCTGGCGCGTTACCCCGAAGATGTGCGCCAGCATGTGCCGGTACTCTTCACGGCACACAGTATGCCAAAACGGGTGATTGAGAAGGAGCCGAACTATATCAATCACTTACAGGAGACGGCGGCCTGTGTCGCAGCACTGGTCGGGTTGCCCGCCGATCGCTGGCAATTCTGCTATCAAAGCGCGGGTCACACACCCGAAGAGTGGCTCAAGCCCGATTTTGCCGACATCATGCCCGAACTACGCCGCGCCGGGGAGACGCATGTACTCATCGCGCCGGTGCAATTTCTGGCCGATCATCTCGAAATCCTCTATGATATCGAGATCGGCGCGCGCCAGCAGGCCGAGGAGCAAGGTATCCAGTTCGCGCGCATCGAGTCGCTGAATACCTCGCCCTTCTTTATCAAAGCACTAGCAAGCGTGGTTCAAGAGCTGCTTTAAGGCCGCTAAGGGCGGTGTCCTATCTCCTCCACCGCCCTCTCTGCCTCAGCAGCCGGAGTATCACGAGTATCATTACAAAGGTCACACTCAGCATAA
>DASTKD010000341.1:0-8284 GCA_035716135.1 Ktedonobacteraceae bacterium | reverse complement strand
CCGCCATTATGGTACACTTTTAATGGCGTAATAGGACATAATTTTCAATATGCATACGGCTTTAACTTCTGTAGGCGAAGGCAGAAGTGAAGATAAATTAGAAGCTACAATTTAACGGATGTTTAGTAACGCTACATGAATTGATGTAGTGAGGAGGTTTTTTATACTTTGACAACAGAAAATGTTCGACTTATCCCGCTTGGAGGGTTGGGAGAAGTCGGAAAGAATATGATGGTCGTCGAATATGGCGATGACATCATGATTATTGATTCGGGTTCGATGTTCCCCGATGATGAAATGTTTGGCGTTGACCTTGTTATCCCCGATACGAGCTACCTGCAAGACAAAAAACAACGCATTCGCGGCATCTTTATCACGCACGGCCATGAAGACCATATCGGCAGCTTACCCTACACGTTGCCAGCCCTCGATTTCCCGCCCGTCTATGCAACTCGTATGACCCAGGGCCTTATTCAAGTCAAGCTCAAAGAGCATAAATTGCTGGATAAAGTGGTGGTGAATGTCGTGAATTCGGGCGACAGGATAGCTGTGGGCGATTGTGAAGTCGAAATCGTGCGCGTCAATCACAGCGTTCCCGATGCTACCGCGCTTGCCATTCATACACCCATTGGCACAATTGTGCATACCGGCGATTACAAGTTCGATCACACACCCATCGATGGGCGACCCGCCGACTTTGGCACACTGGCTCGCCTGGGCAACGAAGGTGTGCTGGTGATGATGGGCGATAGCACGCGCGTTGAAACGCCCGGTTACACGCCCTCGGAGCGCGTCATCAACGAATCGTTCGATAAGATTTTTGCCAACGCGCCCGGACGTGTCATTATCGCTACCTTCGCTTCGCTGCTTTCGCGCGTGCAGCTGGTGGTGCATACCGCCGAACGCTACGAACGGGTGGTGGCGCTGGTTGGTCGTAGCATGGTAAATAACGTGCAGATGGCGATTGACCTGGGCTATCTGAACATTCCTAAAGGGATGCTCATTCGCGCCGAGGACATCAACAAGTTTCCCGCCGAGCGCGTGGTCATCCTTTGCACGGGCAGCCAGGGGGAACCAACCTCGGCTCTCACCCGCATCGCCAACCAGGATCACCGCCAGGTGCGCATCCAGCCGGGTGATACCGTCATTCTTTCCGCAACGCCTGTTCCGGGTAACGAAAAGATGGTCAACCGCACCATTAATAACCTGTTCCGCCAGGGCGCGGAGGTGCTGTACCAGGCCATCGCCAATGTGCATGTCTCCGGTCATGCCGCGCAGGAAGAGCTAAAGCTGATGATTAACCTGCTGCGTCCTACCTACGTCATGCCCATTCACGGCGAGTACCGGCAACTCATCCTGCACGCCAAACTGGCCTATTCGCTCGGCCTTGCCGAAGATCACATCGTGGTGGGCGAGGATGGCGACATCATCACCGTATCGCCCGAATCCATCCAGGTAACGGACCACGTCGCCTGTGGCAACGTCTTCGTGGATGGCCTGGGCGTGGGCGACATCGGGCAAATCGTGCTGCGCGACCGCCAGGTGCTGGCCCAGGACGGCATCCTGATGGCCGTGCTGACAGTGGACAAGGAAACAGGTCAGCCTCTGGCCGGTCCCGACATCGTCTCGCGTGGCTTCGTCTACGTGCGCGACTCCGAAGAACTGCTCGAAAGCGCGCGCCAGCGCATCCTCGAATCGTTCGTTGGTCTCAACGGACACGCCTCCGACTGGTCCTTCGTCAAAGACAAGATTCGCCACACCCTCAGCGAGTACCTGTACGAAAAGACGCACCGCCGCCCGATGGTCCTACCGGTGGTAATGGAAGTATAGGGAGCAATGAGTGTGGATACTGGCATCAACCCATGCACGCATGGGTTGATGCCAGTATCCACACTCATTGCTCTTGAAATTGTCCACTTGCTTCCCTGGAACAAATGCGCTATCATACAAGAGTCTTCGTGTCTCTTGTAAGCGGGAAGGAGGAACCAGGGATGGCGGATTATGGACGGGGGAAAGAGCAGAAAAAACGGCTAGCGCCCGGCATTGACGGCGGGAAAACCTCGCGCGTGAGCAGGGCGGCTGGTAGCATCGGCTCGGAATCTATGCGGGTCGAGCAGCGCTCCGGCTCTGCTGCCACAAAGCAGCGCGCGAACAATAGCCAGAACGGTTCCAGGCGCGCAAAGTCTGGCAATGGCAAGCAACAGTCGCAGCCGACCAAAAAAGGCCCGTCTGCCAATCGCCCTACGCCCGCGCCTGCCCCACAACCCGCCGATTCGCGCGCCATCGCAAAGTTGCATGGCAAATGGCAGGCGCTCGCACCACATCATAAGCAGCGCCTGTTCAGTCTCCTGCTGCTGCTGCTCGCCGTACTCCTTTTTGGGGGTCTGACATTCTGGAAAAGCTCTCAAATTCTGGGCAAAACCGGCAGTTTTTTCACGCTCTTTCTGGGTTGGGGTGCGTATCCCCTGGCCTTAGGTCTGATCATATTTGCTTTCGCGCACCTGGTTGAAGGGTTGCGCAATGTACGCTTCGTGCGCTGGTCGCTGGTTATCGGGCTGCTTGTGATGCTTCTGCTCTTGATGGCAGAGAGCCACCTGTTCACAGCGAAGGCCGATACCGGTGGGCTGCTCGGTGCCTGGCTGGCGCGTCCTCTGATTGGCTGGCCTGGCCCAACCCCGCATATCCTGGTGATCGGACTGGTGATGCTGGCAGCCATCTATACCTTTCGCATTCGACATGGACACGTTAAATCTGTGGCAGGGTTTATCAAAAGATCGCTGGCAGACCCGCGGAGATCATCCCTGCCGGGCCAGACTCCTTCTCCCTATCTTGGTCAGCGTCCGCAGTATAGCCAGTTCGCCATGAGCAAAGCGCAGCAGACGCCAGCGCGTCCCGGTGCGCGGGAAGATGATGAGGCCGAGGATGATAACGACAACATCATTGACTTTGACGCCGATTTTGCCGGGGATGACGACCCGCTTAACGACATCAACCTCACCAAAAAACAGGTGAGCAACGTGCCGCGCGGCAATCGTCCGGCGACGCCGTTGAACCCCGACGAACACCAGTCCGCCATCAAGGGGGCGCGACAACAACCGTTGCCATTTGACGAGTCGCAGAAAGCCGCCAGCGCTAACAGCGCGATCAACCACGAGATGGAGCCGCTCGCGCCCAATCCGTTGCTGGCGAGGCTGCCAAAGATTGTGACGCGCGCCGCGAAGGGGCCAGAGGTCGATTCACCCTGGAAACTCACCGATATTACGCTGTTGAATAATCCTGAAGAAGTGAAGATACAGGCGCTGGGCGATGATACCTCCTCGCTGGCAAAAATCATTCAGGAAACGCTGCGCAGCTTCCGCGTCGATGCCGAGGTCAAAGCGGAAGACATCAGCATTGGTCCTACTGTCATCCGTTTTGGCATTCGTCCCACCGGCAAACCCTCCATGAAACAGGACGACAAGGGCAGGCCGGTACCGCTCAGAGATGGCGCGGGCAACATTGTCTATGAACAGCGTACCCGCGTCAGCCGCATTATGGCCCTGCAAAATGACCTCGCGCTAGTACTCGAAGCGAAATCGATCCGCATGGAAGCCCCGGTGCCGGGTCGCCCCTACGTCGGCGTGGAAATCCCCAATAAAAATAGTCGTCTTGTGACCCTGCGCGAGGTGTTGGAAAGCAAGGAGTACGCCAGCGCCAAAGCCAAATCGAAACTGGCGATAGCGCTGGGCAAAGATGTGGCCGGAGCCGTGCGTGTGGGCGATCTGGCGCGGATGCCTCACCTGCTGATTGCCGGAGCCACCGGCGCGGGCAAGTCGGTCTGCCTCAACGCCATCATCGGCAGCTTTCTGACGCAGGCCACGCCCGACGATGTGCGCATCCTGATGGTAGACCCCAAGATGGTCGAACTCAATATGTATAACGGCATCCCGCACCTGCTTTCGCCCGTCGTGACCGAAGTTGATAAAGTCGTGGGTCTGCTCAAGATCGCTATCGCCGAAATGGAGAAACGCTATCGTCTCTTCTCGCAATTGAATGTGCGCAACCTGGACGGCTATCGCAAACTACGCGCCGAACGCATCTTACACGGCGATATGACCCTGAAGAACCTGCCAGCCATCGTCATTATCATCGACGAACTGGCCGATCTGATGATGGCCGCCCCGGAAGAGGTGGAGGGGCTGATCTGTCGCCTGGCGCAGTTGGCGCGCGCCACCGGTATCCACCTGATTATCGCCACACAGCGTCCTTCGGTGGATGTGATTACCGGTCTTATTAAAGCCAACATCCCCACGCGCATCTCTTTTATGGTCAGTTCGGCGGTAGACTCGCGCACCATCATCGACATGGGCGGCGCGGAACGCCTGCTTGGTCGCGGCGATATGCTCTACCTGCCGGCGGACGCGGGCAAGCCAGAACGCATCCAGGGCGCATTTGTGGCCGACGATGAAGCGGAACGTCTTGTTTCATACTGGAAGCAGCAGGCAGCCGAACACGCGGCAGCGGCAGCCGCCCAAAGTCAGGGTGGCAAGGTCAGCCCCGGCGCGGTGGTCGTACCGGCGGTTGAACCCGGCTGGGAGGTCAGCGATCACATCTCCGATGAATACGAACTCGACGACGAACTCTTCGATCAGGCCGAACAGATCGTGCAGGAGTACGAACGCGCCTCCATCTCGCTCCTGCAACGCCGTCTGCGCATCGGCTATTCGCGCGCGGCACGCCTGATTGACCTGCTGGAAGAGCGCGGCGTCATCGGACGCATCGAGTCAGGTGGCCGCGCCCGCGAAGTCTTCGATAAGCGCGACAGGCACTCAGGCGGCGAGGGACGCACGATGGCCGACGAAGCCGCCGACATTATCGCCGAGGACAAGGCGCGCGAGGATTTTTTGAAGAAACAGGGCATCAACGGCAATGACAGGGGCGTCATTTGATAGCGGCAAGTATAGCTTCACGATGTTCGTTTTCGTGTCCGCCGATACTTTCAAGGATATACTCTGCTACTGTTCCTTTGTATTCGGGCCAGGGACACTGCTGGTTCAGCGTCTCATCACCCACGTTGCGTAGCAACTGCAAAAGCGCCTGCCTGTTTTGCTCGAATTCGTCCAATTGCTGCTGTGGCGTGAGATGCTCGCGTAAAGCCACTTGCTGAGCATTCCAGCCATCTTCATCGTCGCCAATCACCGCGAAAATGGCGGGCCTGGCTCCTGTGGCAATGCGCGCGGGCAGGAAGTCCGTGACCGCGTTTTCCCAGGCAACAAGATGTGCCAGCACATTTTTAATGGACCACTCGCCGGCAACTCCTTTTTGATCTAAACGCTCAGCAGGTAAATCCTTGATTGCGTCAAACAGCGCGGCGCGTTCCTGGCTCAGGGACTCGAACAGGTTTATCATGGTAGACATCATGAACTCCTTTTGAAATACTTGTTGATGGGCGTAACGCTCAAATTCGCTCTTCACCCATTACGCATAGTATACTGAATACAGAAGCATTTTGCAATGGGCGAATGGTCAAAAGAGGATTACACATCGATGGATGCGCTCTGTTTAGATATATTGAACAGCGATTGGCACGATTACCGGCGCGCCGGCAAGGGCGAGGATCGCCTGTTGAGGACGGGATGGATAGAACAGCTTGTTGAGCAATGGGGTTTAGCTGCTAGCGCTTCACCGGATACGGAAACGATCGCGGCGTTACAGTCGCTGCGTTCCTTGATGCAGCGTATGGTGCAAACTCTCTTGCGAAATCAGGCGCTCATAGAGCAAGATATGGCTGAACTTAATAGCTACTTGAATGCCGCGCCCTCTCAAATGCTGCTGGTGAGGGAAGATGAGCGTTACCTGTTACAATCGGTTCCCTTCAACCCCGATTGGCGCTGGGTGTTGCGCGAGGTGGCGCTGTCGTTTGCTACCCTGTTGACCCAACACGATGCCACGCGCGTCAAACTGTGTGAGAATCCCGATTGTCGCTGGGTCTACTACGATGAAAGCCCGTACCATAACCGGCGCTGGTGCGAAGATACCTGCGCCAATTTGATGCGCGTGCGCCAGTTTCGCGCGCGGCAGCGCAAGAATAGTTCTGCGAATAGCTGATGGATTTCTCACCCCTGGTTTTCCTGTTCCAATTCCCTCAACAACTTCGCGTCCTGTTTGCTGCTCAAATCCAGCTTCTCAAACAGGTCGGGCCGTCGCTCTCTGGTTCGCCTGATGGACTCTTTTCTGCGCCATCTGGCAATTTCGGCGTGGTTGCCCGATAAGAGTATGTCGGGAACGCGCCAGCCGCGAAAATCGGGGGGGCGTGTGTAGTGGGGGTATTCCAGCAAGCCGCCGCTATGCGACTCTTCCAATGTGGATTCTTCGCCGTTCAGCACGCCGGGCAGCAGGCGGCTGGTAGCATCGACCACCATCATCGCGGCCAGTTCGCCGCCTGTCAGCACAAAATCACCGATAGAGAGTTCGTCGGTCACGAGATAGCGGCGCACGCGCTCGTCGATGCCCTCGTAGTGGCCGCAGATTAGCGTGATGCGTTCCATCTGCGCTAAATCGCGCGCTACCTGTTGTGTAAAGAGACGGCCCTGCGGCGTCAAGAGGATGATTGGCCCTGACTGGTAGACGGCTTCGACCGAGGCGAAAATGGGATCGGGCTTCATCACCATGCCCGCGCCTCCGCCGTAGGGATAGTCATCGACGATATGGTGCTTATCGGTCGTGGCGTCGCGGATATTGTGCAGCGCGATGCTCAGCAGCCCGCGCTCCTGGGCGCGTTTGAGGATGCTTTCCGAGAATGGCCCCTGGAACATATCAGGAAAAAGCGTGAAAATATCGAAATGCATGGCAAGCCGCCTTTTTGGGTACTACAAGTCTGGTCTCGTGTGTTACAATAGCACATCATTGCTATTTCGTAAATGAATATCGCCCTTTGGGCCGCAACACTTTTTGTTTTACAGACAAGTTCGCTTGAAAGCCCTGTCATCCATGCGATGTTCCTTATTTAGGGCTTGAATAGGGAAAAAGTTGACACCGTATGTCGCATCGGGTAACTTATCTACATGGACTATAGAAAGGCAAAGCAAAGTCCCATGTTGATCTACGAGTACAAGCTAGATGGCTCCAAGAAACAATATACATCTATTGAGGAAGCTATAAGAGTATGCCAGTTCATTCGGAACAAGTGCTTGCGTTTGTGGATGGATGAACAAAGCGTCTCCAGGAAGGGCTTGCAGGTCTATTGTGCTATCCTTGCCAAGAGTATCCACGATGCATCGTGGGGAAGATTCCTCGGTTGGGTCAAGTCCTATGCCGTCATGCATGGGATAGAAGTGATAGGTGTTTCCCCACAGTACACTAGCCAGGACTGTTCTGACTGTGGAGAACGTATACGGAAAACGCTCTCGACCCGGACGCATATCTGTCCCACATGCGGACTTATTCTGGATCGAGACCAGAATGCCGCGATCAACATCTTGGCGAGAGCATTGGGCGGTACCGTAGGGCATACGGGAACCCATGAGCGTGTCTCATGAAACGCCTGGGGACAGGTAGCCACTATTCAGCATCAGCGATGATGGTGAACAAGTTGCCTGGTGGAACCAAGAATCCCCATCCATTTATGGCGGGGAGTGTCAGAATAGCACCGTCGCAAAATACTGGCAAGTGGTTATTATGTGCTGGAGTCTCCGATGTCCCTGTCCCAGGTCCAACAGCCCGAGGATTTGCACGATCAAATCGTCATCCTGGTGGGCAGCGCCGTTCGTTTATTAAGTGGTGAGGCGGGGGTTTTTGTTGTTGCCGACGAAGCCTTCGACCCTTTGAGCAGCGCCGAATATAGCGCGTACCGCCTGAGCGATGCTGGCTGCGCCTTCTTGCTGGCGTTTGCGCAGGGACGCGTGCAGCCGGATAGATTACATCCTCTGGTTGTGGAGGAGATGCCGCGAGAGGCGGTTGAGCAACTGGGATTGCTTGATGTAGATGTTGAGGAGCAGTCACTGGTAATGCTGCAACGCTGCACCATGCTGGTATACGATCACGCGGGTGTGCTGGGTTTGCTGCATTATGTGCGCCGATGTGGCGCGCATTCCTGCTTTGAACGCGCAGCGGATGAAGCAGACGCGCTGCCGCTATTTATCGCGCACCTGGCCGCCGGTATCCGCACGGCGTTGAAGACGCAGGTCTTGCTGAAAGAGCAGAGCCGCCTGGCGGACATCTTCCAGCAGAGTGCGGAGGGCATTCTGACGGTTGATATGCAGTTGCACATTGTCGATTTTAACCCGGCCATGCAGCGACTGACGGG
>DASTKD010000340.1:0-11313 GCA_035716135.1 Ktedonobacteraceae bacterium | reverse complement strand
TTCGTCGGAGGTTCATGATGGCAGGCTGGGTGATGTACTCCGACGAGGACAAGCACAAGGCCCCCGCCCTACCCCACATCCACCCCTTATCCCTACAGGACGCAGGGACACACCATTCCCGTGTTTGATCAGTAATCCCCTGTCATTCTGAGCGCAGCGAAGAATCTGTGTGGCGCCACACAGATTCTTCGCTGCGCTCAGAATGACATTTCCGATCTTGGTCGGTAATATTCAGTAGGGACAAGGGGCGAGGCCACACCCTCTCATCATCCTGTTCGGTTGTCAAAGATCATCATGCCACTGTATCTTTCACCCGGAAGGACGGAGATTCCAGGAGCATAAGCCTCTACATTCTGCCGCGTAATATGATAGAATATCTGTACCAGACTTCAGATTGGCTAACATCTCTGCAACATCATGATGAAGGGAGTTCCTTTGCTCAAACGCGAGTTTACTGTCGCGGACGAATACCAGTTTAACCGGGCCAGTCCGGTGCGCTGGGTCGCCTCGCACCTTGCGCGCTATCGCCGCCTCATCATTGCCTATGTGCTGTTTGTCTTGATCGTCAACATTCTGGTATCTCTGATGCCGGTGCTGACGGGTCAGGCATTCAACGCGGTCTTGCAAGGGGATCGCGGGGAACTGGCGCGCCTGTCGCTCATTCTGCTGGGTGTTGTGGTCGTTTCAGGGTTTTGCGATTTGAGCGCAAGATTCTTTCCCGAACTGGTGGGAAAACGGGTGGCGCGCGATGCGCGCGCCGAGTTGTATGCTAACCTGCTGGGCAAAAGCCAGACCTTCCATAACCGGCAGCGCGTGGGCGACATCATGGCGCGCGCCGCCAACGATATGACCCAGCTCAGCAACATGATCGTGCCGGCTTTTGATCTCATTTTCGACTCGTTTACCAGCCTCGCTATGAACCTTATCTTCATCGGGCTGTTGAGCTGGCAACTGCTGCTGACACCTGTGCTGTTTACGGCGGCGTTTCTGATCGCTCTGCGCTACTATTCGCGCAAGCTCAACCCGGTTTCAGACGCTATGCGCGCGCAGTTTGGCGAACTCAACGCTGGTCTGAACGAAACGGTGAGCGGCATCGAAGTGGTCAAGGCTACTGCCCAGGAGCGGCAGGAGAAGCGTAAGTTCGAGCGCAACGCCAGCCGTTACCGCGATTTCTTCATTCAAAACGGGCTGGTGCAGGCGTGGTACCTGCCGCCGTTGCTGCTGGCTCTGGCGCTGGTGGCGGCTTTCCTGCACAGTTTGCTGCTGGTGTTGCATCACGATCTTTCGGTGGGCAGCCTGGTAGCGTATATGGGCCTGATGATCTTATTGCACTACCCGGCCTTTAACGCCAACTGGTCCTTCAGCCTGGTGCAACTGGGCATGTCGGGAGCGGATCGCATCCTGATTATCCTCAAAGAGGAGACCGAACTGGACGAGAACGAGGGCGGCTATAACGAGCAGATACGCGGCGACATCGTCTTCGAGAACGTCACCTTCAGCTATGGCGACACGCCCGTCTTGAAAAACATCTCGTTTCACGCGCAGCCGGGGCAGACTATCGCTATCGTCGGTCAGACCGGCGCGGGCAAGAGTACGCTCACGAAGCTGGTCAACCGCATTTACGATGTCGATGAGGGACGCATTCTCGTCGATGGCGTGGACGTGCGAGAATGGAGCCTCGACGCGCTGCGCTCGCAGGTATCCAGCATCGAGCAGGACATCTTCCTTTTCTCGCGCACCATCGCCGAGAATATCGCCTATGGTCTGGGCAAAGACGCCGACCAGCAAGCCATCGAGCAGGCCGCGCGCGACGCTCAGGCCAGCGCTTTCATCGCTAGCTTCAAAGATGGCTACGATACGCTGATTGGCGAACGCGGCGTCACCCTTTCGGGCGGCCAGCGCCAGCGTATCGCCATCGCCCGCGCCTTGCTGACCGACCCGCGCATCCTGATGCTCGATGACTCGACCAGCGCCATCGACAGCGCGACCGAGGACGAAATCCAGAAGGCCATCCATCGCCTCTTGCAGGGACGCACCACGCTGCTGATTACCCATCGCCTGTCACAAATACGCTGGGCCGATAAAATACTCGTCTTGAAGCGCGGGGAACTGATCGATTCGGGCAGCCACAACGAATTGTTGGAACGCTGCGAAACCTACCGCCGCCTCTTCGTGCATTACGAAACGGCCTTACCTGCCACATCAAATACGCGGCCTCTGGTCGGATAAAAGGAGCAACACATGGGATTCATCATGGATGGGCTGGATGCCGAGGCGTATGATCGCAATTACAGCGACCGTCAATTGATCGGGCGCATCATTGGCTATTTCCGACCTAAATCGCGTATCATGCTGATTGTTGCCACCTTAATCATTCTGACCTCGCTGCTCGATACGGTCTTTCCCATTCTGATCTCCTTTGGCATTAATATCGTGATTGCCTCGCCTTCCGCGCTGGTAATTATGCTGCTTATCGGCGCGGTCTTGCTCTCAGGCATTTTTTCGTGGGTGAGCAACTTCTTCCGCCAGTGGCTGACGGCCAGAGCGGTTGGTGATGTGGTGCTGAATCTGCGCAAGGATGCTTTTAGCTCGGTCGTCGCGCGCGATATGTCCTTTTACGATGAATTTCCATCGGGGAAGATCGTCAGCCGGGTAACATCCGACACGGAGGATTTCGCTACCGTTGTGACGCTGACGCTCAACTTGATTAGCCAGGTGTTGCTCTTTGTGCTGATCGCCATCGTGTTGCTGATAAGAAGCGTCGAACTGGCGCTGCTGGCCTTCACCATTGTGCCATTCATCGCGCTGATCGCGCTGATCTTCCGGCGTGTCGCGCGCCGCACCACGCAGCGCTCGCAGCGTTCGATGGCGAACGTCAACGCCAATGTGCAGGAGGCCATTAGCGGCATCACAGTCGCCAAGAACTTCCGCCAGGAACAGAACATGTACGACGAGTTCAAGCGCGTCAATGAGCAATCGTACCATGTCAACGTTCGTTCGGGCTTTGTCTATAACGGCGTCTTCCCCCTGCTGGTGCTGGTCGCCAATATCGGCATGGTCATCGTCGTCTACTTCGGCGGGTTGGACTCGCTGAATCACAGCATCACGGCGGGCGACTGGTTCCTTTTCTTGCAGGGCATTCGCATCCTGTGGTACCCGATCACCAGCATCGCGGCCTTCTGGAGCCAGTTCCAGCTTGGACTGGCAGCCAGCGAGCGCGTCTTCGCCCTCATCGACGCGGAGCCGCGCGTCCATCAGGAAGATCAACAGCCCGTCGGTCGCTTGCAGGGCGCAATTGAGTTCAAGAAGGTGTTTTTCAGCTACGATGATCGTCAAACAGTGCTGGCGAACTTCAACTTGAAAATCAAACCGGGCGAGACGATAGCCATTGTGGGGCATACGGGAGCCGGTAAAACCAGTATCGCGCGCCTGGTATCGCGTTTCTACGAGTTTCAGGGCGGCCAGCTTCTGATCGACGGACAGGATATTCGCTCGTTCGACTTGCACGAGTATCACCAGCGCCTGGGCATCGTGCCGCAAATCCCTTTCCTGTTTTCGGGAACAGTGACCGATAATATCCGCTATGCCCGTCCCGCCGCCAGCGATGAAGAGGTTGCCTACGTCGCGCAGCATATCGGCAATGGCGACTGGCTGGAAGCGCTGCCCGAAGGGCTGGAGACAATGGTGGGAGAAGCTGGCCGCTCACTTTCTCTTGGGCAGCGTCAACTGGTGGCGCTGGCGCGCGTCCTGCTGCAAGACCCGTCGATCATCATCCTCGATGAAGCTACGGCCAGCGTTGATCCGCTCACCGAGGCGCAAATTCAGGAGGGGCTTGATCTGATCTTGCAGGAGCGCACCGCCATCCTGATCGCCCATCGCCTCTCCACCATTCGCCGCGCCGACCGCATCATCGTACTCGACTTCGGCAAAATCGTGGAGGAGGGCAACCACGCCACCCTGATGCAGCAAGGCGGTCACTACGCGCAACTCTACAACACCTACTTCCGCCACCAATCGCCCGACTACAAACCCGGCGAAGGATTTGTACCTGTACATGGAGCATGAACGCGTTCATGCTCCATGTACAACTATCTTTTTTGTGCTTCGAGGTAGATCAACAGGGCCATTGCGTCGAGGCGCATGACGTTTTCTTGCGAACCCTGCACCTTAATGGCTCCCTGCATGTAGTTTGAGGCGGGGTTTTCATCTCCCCAGAAGATGTTAGCCAGGTCTTCGCTGCCGCCGCGCACGATCAGGTCGGGCTGCTCCTGCGCGCCATCGCTCACGGTGGATTTGCCGCCCCTGATGGTCATGGTGAACGAGGCGTCAATATCGATGGCCTCGAAATAGATGACGCAATTCCAGTTTTTCAGCGAACGCAGGACTCGTTCATTTTTACTGCCGTTGGCTACGTAATCGTCAAGAGCTTCGCGCAATTCTTCGCGTGTTGCCATCCACTTATCACTCCTTTATTAAAACACGATGTAGGGCGTCTAATACCTCGGCTGCCGCGCGCTGCCCTGACTGGATCGCGCCATCAAGATAGCCATTCCAGACGGTGGCGGTTTCCGTCCCTGCCCAGTGCAGGCGGCCAATGGGCGCGCGTAACGCCTCGCCATAGCCTGTCCAACCACCGGGGATCATGATACCAGCATAGCAGCCGCGTGTATATTCTTCATCCGCCCAGTTTTGTTCGATGTATTCGTAAGGGCGCGCGGCCTTTTCGCCAAAGTAGCGCACCAGGCTGGCCAGCACAGCGGCGCTGCGTTCTTCCAGGGTGCGCCTGCCCCAGATACGCGCCTCGTTGCCCTCGATAAAGCCCATCAGGACACCCGGTTTGCCGCTCTCCGGCGAGTTATCGAAGGTCACGCGCACAATACCATCGAAACTCGTCACCTGACCTGAAAAACCCTCGTCGCGCCAGAAAGGGGCTTCATAGAGGCAATGCACTTTGATAATCGTACCCATCGGCATCCGCTGCGTCAACTGGTCGCGGTACCCTGGCAGCGCGGGTCTGTAGCGCAAACGACCCGCCAAAGTGGGCGCGATAGCAACTATTGCTCGCTGAGCGGAGACCATCACATCGTCGCCCTCCACGCGCACACCCGCCGTATCCTGCATGATGGTATGCACAGGCGCATTAAGCATGACGCGCTCGCCCAACTCTTGCGCCACTTTATTAGCGATTGATTGCGTGCCGCCATGAAAGCGCCTTTCCTGCGCCCCACGCGCCACGCTCAATAGCTGGTTGAGATTGCCGCCTGAATGGATGTAAAACAGGAAATGCAGGAAAGAAAGGTCCTGCGGCTCAACGGAGAAGACGGCCTGCACCCCCAGCGCAAACAGGTTACGCACCTCCTCGGTTGCAATATGCTGGTTCATCCAGCTTGCCACCGTTTGCGCATCCCATTCCGCCGCCGAAGGCGCGTTCCAGGGAGCATCTAACGGCACCTCGTTCGCCATCATGTTCAGGTCCAATATGGTTTCGACGGTCTCCATCGTGACCAACGGATCGACGGTCGAAATAGCACCCTCGTAAGTCATGCGCTGCCCATGCCGGTATTCAATGTTTTTGCCTTCATTATAAGTAGGAAATGTGCCGACGCCAACCGCCTCCGCCAGTGCTGCCAGGCGATCCTGCGTCGGGCCGATCCACTGCCCGCCCAGGTCAATCGGTGTGCCATCGCTGGCTGGTCGTGTATAGGAGCGCCCGCCCACCCGATCGCGCGCCTCCAGCACAATCACATCAACGCCTGCTTCCGCAAGCGAACGCGCGGCGCTAAGCCCGGCAAATCCCGCTCCCACAACCACTACATCAGCCTGTCGCGCCTGTTTATCCTGCTGATCCATCGATTCTCCCATGTGACTTGACTGTTGTTTTTTGTAAATATGACGAGATCATATCATGCGTATTGCCCTTTTTCAACGTGATAGAGAATGGGATATACTATTCACAATATTCACTGTTTCAAAGGAGATAACCGGTATGCTACTTGCGGGCGATATTGGAGGAACAAAAACGAAACTGGCACTTTTTACGAGCGATAAGGGCTGGCGCGAGCCGGTGGACGAGGCGACTTTCCCCAGTGGGGATTATCCCAGCCTTGAAGCGCTGGTGCAGGCATATCTGGCGCAACAAAAGGACACCATAGATCGCGCCAGCTTTGGAGTAGCAGGCCCCGTCGTGGATGGTCATGCCAGCATAACGAATCTGCCCTGGAAGATGGATGAAAAGGACCTGCAAGATGCGCTGCATATCCCATCGGTACGCCTGCTGAACGACCTGGATGCTATCGCCCATACCGTGCCTCACCTGGACAAGCGCGATGTGGCTACTATCAACGAGGGGCAGGCTATGCCACATGGCGCGATGGCGGTCATCGCCCCTGGCACCGGTCTGGGTGAGGCTTTTCTTACCTGGAATGGCAAGAGCTATCAAGCTCACTCATCTGAGGGCGGTCATGCCGATTTCGCGCCTTCCAACCTGTTTGAACTCGATCTGCTGCGCTACCTGCTCGAACGTTTCCCGCACGTCAGCTACGAACGCATCTGCTCCGGCAAGGGCTTTCCCAATATTTATGCCTATCTCAAAGATGCCGGCCACGTCGTCGAACCGGACTGGCTAGCCGCCGAACTGGCCGGAGCCAGCGACAAAACGCCGGTCATTATGAAGGCCGCGCTGGATACGGATACGCCGTGCGAAATAGCCGCCGCCACGCTTAATACCTTCGTCTCGGTGCTGGGCGCGGAAGCCGGCAACATGGCGCTCAAAGTCCTGGCGACGGGCGGCGTCTACCTGGGAGGCGGCATCCCACCGCGCATCTTGCCCTACCTGTCCGGCGAGCGTTTTATGCAGAGCTTTCGCAACAAGGGTCGCCTGGGCAAATTGCTTGCCAGCGTTCCGGTACACGCCATCCTCAATCCCAGGATCGCACTGCTCGGCGCGGCCCTGCATGGCTTCGAGGATGCACAGGGGTGAGGAGCAAGGCGACCGCAAGGGTCGCCTCTACTATGAACGCTCTCATTTTCCTGATCGAGTCATAGTAGAGGCGACCCTTGCGGTCGCCTTGCTCCCCAACCTCTCGGTCGCCTTGCTCCCCAACCTCTCGGTCGCCTTGCTCCCCACTACAGCAGTCATTCACAAGCCTGCGCCCTGGTCCCTCAACTACTGGACGCGCTCCCCGGCGAGGCGTATAATGCGCTTCATCTGGACAAGGACGTTCACTGGCGGCGCAAACGCCTGAAAGAGTGACCTGTATGATACATAAAAGTGTAGTTGAAACCGGAAAGGGCAAAGTTGCCCGCGTCACCTTTAGCCTGCCCAATAGCGTCTGGGCAGACGGCATCTACCTCGTCGGAAATTTCAACGGCTGGAACAACACCTCGCACCCCTTCACAATGGGACGCGATGGCGCGTGGAGCATCACCGTTGACCTCGAACTGGACCGCGAATACCAGTTTCGCTACCGGCGCGACGGCGAATGGATGAATGATAATCATGCCGATGGCTACGTAGAAAACCCTTATGGTAGCGACAATTTCATCGTAGTGACACGCGAACACGAAGATATGGCATCGCGGTGAGAGGGCATGGAAGCACAACAGGAGTACGATTACATTATCGTTGGGGGAGGCACAGCAGGCTCGGTTATCGCGGCAAGGTTGGCGGAGCAGCCACAGATAAGTGCGTGCCTGATCGAAGCGGGACCGAGCGATGAGGGCAAAGAGGAAATCTTAGCGGTCAAAAACTGGCCCAACCTGTTAGGCACGGAGTACGATTACGACTATACCATCGAGCAACAGGCGCGCGGAAATTCGCGCATCCGTCATAGTCGCGGGCGCGTGCTGGGAGGGTGTAGCTCACACAACTCCTGCATCGCCTTTCGCGCGCCCGATTACGACATGGATATGTGGGAGCAGGCAGGATGCCAGGGCTGGAACGCAGGCGAAACAGGTCGCTACTTTGCGAAAGTCTTCGAGCGCGTCTTTATTGATAAGCAACCCGCCATCAATCCGCTCAGCCAGGCATTTCTCGAAGCGACCCAACAGGCCGGATTTGACCTTGTCACCTTTAATGAGGACGGCATACTACGCGAAGGAGCAGGCATATTTGCTTTAAACGTCCAGAATGGCCTGCGCCAGTCCAGCACTCAAGCCTATCTCCATCCAACGCGCAAAACGGCCAGAAACCTCACCGTACTCACGAATACATGTGTGCAAAGAATTGTGTTCGATGAAAGCAACACGGCTCGCGCCGTCGAGACAGCCACCTCTATTATTCGCGCGAAACGAGAAATCGTGCTTGCCTGTGGGACGTTTGACACGCCAAAGTTGCTCTTATTGTCGGGCATTGGCCCGGCGCAGCAATTACAATCGCTCGGCATCCCCGTAAAAGTGGCGTTAGCAGGCGTCGGAGAACATCTCATCGATCATCCAGAGGGCGTAATTTACTGGGAGGCGCAACAGCCCGTGCCGGAGGAAACCACTCAGTTCTGGGAGGTGGGACTGTTCAGCAAAATATTTCCTTCCGCGCCTCTGCCCGACATCATGTTTCATTTTGGCGTGGTGCCTTTTGACTGGAACACCGTTCCCCTGGGTTATCCAACCGCGCCCTATGGCTTTTCAATGACCCCCAACGTTCCACGCTCAAAGAGCGAAGGAGTGGTACGCCTGCGTTCAAGCAATCCAGCAGACGCCCCCATAATTGATTTCCGCTATTTCACCGATGCGGAGGGATACGACGAAAGCATTATGCTGGCAGGCATGAAGGTGGCAAGAAAAATTGCGCAACAGCCCGCGCTAAAAAGATGGATCAAACGAGAACTCGCCCCCGGCATCGAAGTACAAAACGATCAAGAGCTTTCGGAATACGCCAGGCGTACCGCCAACACGGTTTATCATCCCGCAGGCACCTGCAAAATGGGAGATAGCGACGATCCATCAACGGTCGTCGATGCGTACCTGCGCGTCAAAGGCGTCCACCACCTCAGGGTAGCCGACGCCTCCATATTCCCCACGATGATTAGCGTCAACCCGTGCATGACCTGCATGATGATCGGCGAAAAGTGCGCCGATCTGCTGAACAATGCGTAGTCAAGAAAAAAGTTGGCTTAATCCTCCTCGTCCTCTTCATCCATCTCCAATAGATGTTGTTTTGCCTCTTCTGTCGTCTGAGACATGCTCAGCTTGACGATTACGCGAAGCAACGCAGCAGGATCTTCGGTAAAGATGGTCTGCTTTCTGGCCGTGCGTAGCAACCTGGGGAAACGTTCCAGAACGATTTCTATTACCGTTTGACGCAACGCTTCCAATTGTCCTTCTTCACGCCCTTCTTCGCGCCCTTTTTCAAGTCCTTCTTCCAACCCCTCTTTCAGTATTTCCTGATAGTAAGGGGACTCTCGAAAGATGTCGCGCATACTGTGCAACCTCCTTTGTAGCCAGACCAGATCGTTAGTATCCTTTTTACTAAAAATATACGAAGCCAACGTGCCGCCGATGGGTATTAGCTCTGTTTTCCCGGCAGCTTCGAGTTCCGTGAACATTGTTTCCGCTACTTTACGGTTAGCCCCATCTTTCGTTAATGGCAGCAACGGCAACAAACCGGGTTGACCAATTGAAATCAACTCTACCGGAGAAATATCGCCAAGCTCGATACTCTCAAAGTAAAACTCTAATACCCCCTTGCCTGTTGGAATCTTCCATATCAAAGGTGATTGTGGAACATTTCCATCTTTTAGCAAATAAATCACAACAGACAAAACAGGGAGCTTATATTCGCTTCTTGCTAAGACATTATATCGTAGCAGTCGTTCAGCCATATCAGAGTCATGATACGTTTGAAACTCGATTTCCAGCAGCATCTCTTCATCTTCGACCTCTACTTTGAGAAGCGCATCTACTTCGAGCCGCCAATTTTTCAATTGATACGGCAGTTTACCTCTGAATTCTCCCTTTCCGAGTAACCACTCAACAAACGCTTGCGGATTTGCATCGACGAGATTTTTCAAACTGTCATCCCATGACTTGTCCTCTGTAATGTTCATACGAAAAAACACACTCCCACATACCTTATTCTAATTGAAGTGTAACATAGAGGTAGTTGATTGTCGAGGAAAGTTCAAGACTTTTAATCATCCTGAAAGCCGGAGGATTCCGCCACCGGCAATGTAAACGAAATCCTTGTTCCTTGTCCTGGCGTACTTTCCGCTTTGACACTGCCACCGTGTCCCGTGATGATGGCTTTGACGATGGAGAGGCCGAGGCCGCTGCCACCGTGCGCGCCGGAGCGGGAGCGGTCGATGCGGAAGAAGCGATCAAAGATGGAGGGCAGGTCGGCAGCAGCGATGCCGGAACCGCTATCCTGCACCGAGACATCCAGCCATTTTGCGCCCCTGGCGTCGGCTTCTAAGCTTGCGCCTACGCTGATGCTGCCGCCGGCGGGAGTATAGCGCCGGGCATTGTCGAGCAGGTTGAGCAATACCTGCGTGATGCGGTCGCTATCGGCCAGCACGAGCGGCATGGCGGGGGCGATCTCGTTGCGCAGGGTGATGCCCGCCTGCTCGCATTCGGGGCCGATGACTTCCAGCACTTCATCCACCAGCGCGCGCATATTCAGGGGGGCGAGATCGAGTTGCATACGACCCGTTTCGAGGGCGGTCATGTTCTGCATATCGCTCACCAGGCGGCGCAAGCGCTGCACTTCGCGGCCAATCAGTTGCGCGGTTTCGTAGCGGGCCTCCGGCGCGGATATGACCTCGTCGGCGATGGCCTCGCTGAAACCCTGGATGGCTGTCAGAGGAGTAACGAGGTCGTGAGCGATGTTGGCGATCATGTCGCGGCGCAGTTGATCCTGGCGGCGCAGTTCGGTCACGTCTGTTTCGATCTTGCCTGCCATGTCGTTGAAGGTCTGGGCCAGCGTGCCAATTTCATCCCTGGTCTGCGGCGTATCGACACGCTGCGAGTAATCGCCGCCTTTCATCTGCTCGGCTGCGGCAGTAAGCGAGACGAGCGGGCGCGTCAGGCGGCGCGTCATAAATACACTGAAAGCAATGACGAGCAGCGCGATGATGGCACCCGTAATCAGGATGACGGTATCGAGCGTCCCAAGCACATCGCCCGGCGCGAAACCCTGCGGGTACTTATAAGGCTGAGCCAACAATAGCGCGCCAATCACTTTGCCGCCCGCGTTCCCGCCATCGTAGACCGGAACGCTTATGTAGAAACCTGAGAAGAAACTGCTGTCCGTTGAGGAACCTTGCAGGCTGCCGCTAATCTCCTGCCCCTGTAATGCTTGAGCTAAGGACTGTTTAACTG
>DASTKD010000339.1:0-3244 GCA_035716135.1 Ktedonobacteraceae bacterium | reverse complement strand
CTGTTCTAATTTTGATCGTGATTAGACGGAAAGTAGGCATCGCCGTACTCATAGCACTACTTGGCGCGGCAACACCACCAACAGTGGCGGCTCTGAATGGTGGAACACTACCTTCTTCAAAGGGACAGGAAGAAGATAGTGGCCCGCAGTCACCCAGTGAGCACACCGAAAGGCAGCTTCCCTTGCTACCTCTTTATTATTTCCGAGGGCATTTCCAAACTGTGAAAAGTGGGGTAAACTGATCTCCAAGACGAGGCTAGCTCCCTCGCCAAGGAGGTCAGTTTGTGATGCCTACGATTTGCAACGAACAGGCACCAGTCCCGCCCCCATCATATCACCGTCGAGAAGTGCAAGCTCAAGCTCGGCAGTCACGCGCCTTGCATCTCAATGCCTTGAGCTTGATCAAGACCTTGCACCTGCTGGCCTTGTGTCATTTGGCTGTGCAGATCGCCCATCGGCGCTGCCCGCCTCCGCTGCCCAAAGGCCCAGGTGGTGCGCCGCGTGCTTACCGTGAAGAGTCGTTGCTGCTGATCGCTTTACTCAAAACACTCTGGCGACTCTCTTACCAGGATGTGCATGACTGGCTCGAGAGTTGGCCTGCCCTGGCTTTGGCTTGTGGCTTACCACAAAAGGCCGATGGAATGGCACGCATTCCCAGTCCTTCGCAACTTTGTAAGCGCTGGCAAGCGGCAGGAGCGCCTCCCTTTGAGACGCTCTTCGTGCTCACCGTCTGCCGGGCGCTGCCTTGCCATTTGATCGGCGCTCGCGATCTGATCATCGATAGTGCTGCCATCCTGGCCTGGCGCAGAAGTGATCCCGATGCGAGCATGGCTCACGCCCCCGCCCACCATCCCCGCTCCTTGCTGCGCGGCTACCGCGTCCATACCTTGCTCTGTCGAGGCTCTGGCTTGCCGGTGCATTTCCTGGTTTCCCCAGCCAATTGCCACGATGCGCCCTTTGCTCGTCTGCTCTTCGAACTGGCCGTGCGTCTCTATGGCATTCGTCCGCGCATCATCCGTCTGCATGCCGCTTATTGGGGTCTCCAACTCATCCACTGGATTCACGCCACCCTGGGAGCCATCGCTGTTGTCCCCTGGAATCCCAAGCGACAAAAGAACCGCTCCTGTTTGCCGCCTACCTGGACCAAAGACGAATTGGGCAAACGCAGTTCCATTGAACGCTTCTTTGGTCGCGTTTTCCTCTTCTTTCGTCTGCAACGGCCTGCTTACTCCGGCTGGTCAACCATCGTGCGGCAAGTGGCTTTGACCTCCACCGCCTCTCTCGTCGTCGCTTTAGCGGCCTGGCAGGCTCACCGTCCCGACCTCATCCGTTCTCCCAAACGGGTCTTAGCTCATCTTTGGGAGGATTCGGAGTTATGAAACGCCCTCATTTCCTTCTAAACCTCTTAATCTACAAGATACTCTGCGGTATCTGGTTCTGAATATTTCGGAGCAAGTCGCATCTTCGATTTATCACCTGGTGCATCGATAGGAAAAATCTCGACCATTTTCTCTATTGTTGGATACCAGTCGCCAAACCCTTCAACCTGCCCTTTACCAATCAGTTGGCTGGTAGAAAGTGATTTTTGGATTTCTGATACTGGTGCTGTGAAAGCTGATGGTCGTGGATATGTAACTTCGGTATCCCACCGAACGGGAAGCGTACTGTTTTTGATTACACGAGTGGCTGTAAGTTTTGCGCCATCTGACTGACGAGTTGTGATGACAACTTTGTACTTTGCGAAGTTACGCAAATTATTCGTAGGTATCATTGAAAATCCTTCTCAGATAATTGTTCTAGGAGCCTGTCTGGCTCGTTGTTTTATATAACGTCATATATGCTTACTTGTAACATTACCTTAGAATATCTGATCTAGTTTATCCTAGTTAACAATAACAACGTGCAAATCATGAGTAGTTCAGCTTGGTCAGGTGCCTGGACAAGCATAGATGTTGCCATTAGCACAGCGATCTCCATTCTTGCCCTCAAAAAATCCCGTGAGTCACATACCCCTCCTACTCCTCGGTTAGCTTTAAAAAGAGGTTGATGCAATACTAGAGTACCCATAAGGTAAGAGGGGAAAAAGGTACAGAAAAAAAGGATATTTAGGGGTTAACTTCAAAGAAAACTTTTCAAAACCTGCTGACGTTATCACTCTTCTTGCTGCCTCTTTATTGTTCTGCTCTTCGCAAGAGCATATCGGCTGCTGTGGTTTTCCTATTCCATAAGTACCATAAAATTGATTTAGCAGAGCAGGTGCTTTATTCTACAGCTATAAATATTAGATAGGGGAATGGGCTATGGCATATTCTCGTGACCATTGCGATCATATTCTTGCAAGTGCAATAAGTTACTTAATTGATGGACAGGAATTTTATGAGGCAAGCATTCTTCTTCTCTGCGATTTAGATATGTATGAGGGCTGGTCGTCTTATGAAGCAACTGATGTGACAGTTGAATTATCGGGGAATCGGGCTGTACACGAAATTATTCAAGACAAAAACCATGCAGCTACCACAGCAATAACGCGAGCATTAGAGGCTGTCCTTCCTAGAGATACTAGACTCGAATATCTCACTTCTCGTGTTGCATTTAACAATATGGACTCAGATTGGCGAGAAAAGTTTCTTGAGATCATCCAGGGGAAAGCAGCCCTCAACCAATGTAAGCCCATCGAAAATAAACCCAGATACACCTGGGAGTACTTATTTTTCCGCTCCACCTATGAGATTGCCATAGCAAAAGTTCTGAGCGAGTATGACCTGCTGTTCCTGCCAAATTGCATGGCTCGTTTCGGAAAAGAAGGGCTAAATAGGGAGGCTGATTTCTTAGTATGCTGTGATGGGAAATGGGGAATTTTGGAAGTAGATGGAGAGCCATATCATGAAAATGCAGCGAAAGACCATGATCGTGATCGTCTCTTTCAATCTCACGGCATCCGTGTTACCCAGCGTTATACGGTTCAACGATGTACGGAAAATCCAAGAGGTGTGGTGCAAGAGTTTTTAGGATTATTGAAGAAAAATGGCTGAGCGCATGCGCTCTTGCCACACACCAGTACCCGCTAAGATGTTATGGCACACTATTTACCAGCATCGCCGCGTTGAGGGCGTCGAGCGCGGAGGTCTGCCGCGCCGCATCCGGTGTATCGAAGGGGCCAGTCCAGCAGAGGCCAAGCTGATTCGTGGCGTTGCGGTTGTTCTGCCAGATGGAGTCGGCGTTTTTGAGAATGAACGCCTTGTAG
>DASTKD010000338.1:0-3087 GCA_035716135.1 Ktedonobacteraceae bacterium | reverse complement strand
CAATGGGTGGGTCAAATCTCAGTTGGCGATAACGGGTGGGTCAAATTCAAGTTGGCGAAATGGGTCATTTGGCGGTTGCCGTTGACAATTCTCCGCCGTCAGCAGAAATACCCCCCTTACAACCTTGGGCCCTGAGGATTCTCTTGTGGCTCCTGGAACGGAAACTGAAGCGCAAAGTCAGAAGCGACAAAGGGATCATGCGCCACACTGAACGGGATCAGTGGGCGATGCGCTGGGTTGGTGAGCAAGCAGGGACCCGGCTCGATCATTTCTGCGAACTGCTGGGGCGCTATCCGCAGGACGAAGATGCCAGCCCTCGTACACTTTCGGAGAATGCCACGCGCCAGGTCATCAGGCGGTGGTGCGAGCAGGGGTATGCCCGGTTTGAACCCATCCTGGCCAGGGAACCGGGCTGGCTGTGGCTGACCAAAGCGGGTCTCCACGAAGCGGGTTTGGAGCTGACCTATTACAAGCCCGCCGCCGCGCGAGTCCGTCACCTCTACCTGGTGAATTGGGTCCGGCTCTCGCTTGAGGAAGAAGAGCCTGATGCCAGTTGGAAAAGCGAGCGGCTGATCCGGGCAGAGATGGAAAAGAGTCGCAAGAGCCGCAAGCAAAGGCACGTCCCTGACGCGTGGTTTTTCCGGCCAGGGACGACGGGTGCAGGGAAAACCCCGGTCAAGACCGTGGCGATCGAGGGGGAACTCACTGCCAAGAGCCGCGGTGAACTCTTTCCTATCCTACAGAACTACAGCGACCTTGATGTCGAAGTGTGGTATTATGGGACGTCTAAGGTGAAGAGGGCCTTACTGCGTGATCTGGCACTGCCAGCGCTTCATGGCTCACGGGGGCAGTACCGGTTCCTCGATTTCAATGAGCCGTGGGAATATCCACCTCCGCTGCTCTATCCAGGAGATTCCTCCTCGCGGTGGGAAGAATAGGAGAGTTGATGCCGTATCATCTCTCCGCGTTCCAGGCCATGCCAAGCCGCTTACGAGGTAGACCTTCCTTCAAAATCGTCCTCCAAACACCACTGCCTGCCACTCGCCGGTCGTGCGCTGGCCAGGACGCGCTGCGCGGGTCGGTCTCCGGTCGTTGCCACAGCTCGCTCAAGCATCTCGGCAAAGGCCTGGACGCTCGCAAAACGCTGCTCCGGGTGCTTGGCCAGCGCGTGCAAGATCACGGCTTCGATCGGTTGGGGAAGGCCAGGGTGTGCTACTCTGAGCGATGGAGGCTTCGCCAGGCAGTGCTGGGCCGCAATTTCCTCAAACGACCCGGAAAAGGGGCGCTTTCCGGCAAGCCACTCGTAGGCGATCACGCCGAGTGCGTACTGATCGGAGGCCTGGCAGGGATGCCCCTGGAGCTGCTCAGGAGCCATGTACGTGATGGTTCCCGCCATATCCTGTGTGTGGTCGGATCGTGAGCTGGAGACAAGCAAAGAAATACCGAAGTCGCTCAGGAGCACCTCGTCCTGGCGACCAAGCAGCAGGTTCGCCGGTTTCACGTCGCGGTGGATGAGGCGCTGGTCGTGCGCGTACTGGAGGGCCTCAGCTACCTGCTTCACATACGCGACAACCGTTGGAAGTGAGAGCTGCTGTCCTTGTGCCGTCCGCTTGCGCAGTGTTCCGCCCGGGGCGTAATCCATCACCAGGTAGGGTGTCTGCCCTTCTACCCCGTAGTCCAGCAGACGAACGATATGCGGGTGCACAAGGCTGGCCAGTGTTTGCGCTTCGCGCAGAAAGCCATCGGTCGCTTCCGGGGCCATGGGTGCGGAGAGGACCTTGATGGCCGCCAGGCTCTTCAGGTACACCTGCTCGCCCAGGTAGACGTCAGCAAACCCGCCCGTTCCCAGTAGCTGTGTGAGGCGATAGTTTCCCAATTGTCGACCGACATAGTTTGCCATACTGGTGAATCCTCCGGGTGCTTGCTACTTCGACGGCGAGGGCAAGAGACGCCTTCCTGTGCGACAACTCACGCGTCGTTTCTGCACCACTATAGGCGAAGTGCCTGCAAAAGGCAAGAGAGGCAGGTGGTCTACCCAGGGCTTTGGGACCCGCAGGCAGGTCGGCTGGCTCAAGCGTCGTGATGACCCCCTCGCGCTCCTGCGCACTGCGATACTGCGCGCTCAACCGCGCGGATCCCAGACGCAATTTATACTCCATATACGGCAAACGCTGCCCAATGTTGCGCGTCTTCCCAATGTTCGGATTGTCCTGTCGTCGCATGCTCCCACGCAGCATTACCATAACCTACAAGATTGCGCGGCGCGTCTTCGTGGTCCATTCCAGAAGCTACAGGAATCGCGGGGGCATCGAGCGGTTCCTTTCCTCTGTGGGACTTCACCAGTTCCAGATCACGCACGACCTCGCTTACCTGGGGTCCTCGAGCAGCCCATGATGCACCTGCCATTTGACAATCATCTCGCCATGTCGGCAGTTGACGAAACCAGCGCTGCGCTAGCCAGAGTGCCTCCACCGGGTCGCACCCATCAAGCAGGTGCAGCTCGTAGAACTTCATCATCAATGCGGCTGTCTTGCCGTCGCTTACAGGCCAGAGAGTGGCTAGTACCGCCATTGCTCCTGCTTGTAACCAGCCTGCTGGTAATCCTATTACCTCATCAGGTAAATCTGTACCTGTTAGCGCCGTTTGGCAAGCAGAGAGTACTGCTACACGCAATCGTTCCAGGCGAACCACGGTCGCATCGAGCAGATCGCGAGCCACGAGTCGATCTCCATGGGCAAGCAAGAGCCCAGAAACGTAGGGATTATCCAGATCTGCTAGCCCGTGGCAAGCAAAGTGAACATGGGTTAAAGCTGCTCCATGCATTTTGAGCCCATCCAGTATAGCAGGAAGTGTAGCTGCTATACCATTATAAGGAAAGACTTGCCCAGAAACTTTGTGGACAATGATCTCACTGATAACCAGGACTTCGTCCTCGGCTCCCGGCAATGGAGGCATGTTAGCATCCCGAGGCTGTGGATCACTTACCAGCAACGCATTGGCTTTCTCAGCAATAGACTCCTCTGCACGTCTCTTACAAGTCGCCCAGATACGGGCACTGGGTGTATAGCTAACCTGTGCAATGTCAAG
>DASTKD010000337.1:0-2805 GCA_035716135.1 Ktedonobacteraceae bacterium | reverse complement strand
ATGTCATGGAGCATGAGATCCATCACGGAGGCGAGTTTTCCCTGGCCTTGGGAATCTCCGGGGTAAACAGTTTCTATACCTGGTGATGGCTATTTCCGCGCAACATTAATCATGGATACCCTGCTACATCGTACTCACGGGGTCGATGTCAACTTCCCAGCCGGGCGTATCGATCACACGCAGGAGGGGGTGCAGGTCGGGGCCGCGCGCGATCATCTGCCAGCGATACTTGTTGTTGACGCGCTCCATCAGCGCGGGCGCGGGGCCGACGATGTCGGTTTGCGCCAGGCCGAGACGCGCGATCCAGTTGTCAAGCTTTTCGCGCAGCAGCAGGGCTTCGTTTTGCGAGCGGCGGCGGTTCTCGTGGCTGTAGGTGAATTTGACGAACTGGCGAAAGGGAGGATAGCCGTAGCGGCGGCGCGCCTCGATCTCGGCGGCGTAAAATTCGTGGTAATCGTGACGCGAGGCGGCGTCAATGCAGAAATGCTGCGGATTGAAGGTCTGGACAATGACCTGCCCGGCCTCCTCGCCACGCCCGGCGCGTCCCGCGACCTGCGTGAGCAGGGTGAAGGCGCGTTCCGAAGCCGAGAAATCGGGCAGCATGAGGGCGATGTCGGCGGAGATGACGCCAACCAGCGTCACACCGGGCAGGTCAAGCCCTTTGGCGATCATCTGCGTGCCGACTAGAATGTCGGCCTCGCGGTTGGCGAAGCGGTCCAACAGTTGCTCGTGGGCGCGGCGATTTTTGGCTGTATCGCGGTCCCAGCGCAGGAGACGCGCGGCGGGAAAACTGCGCTGGATGGTATCGACCACTTTCTCGGTACCCAGCCCAAAATAGCGCATACTTTCGCTGCCGCATTGCGGGCAGAGGCGCAGCACCTTGCTCTGACCGTTGCAATAGTGACAGAGCAAAATGCGTTCAGTGGCGTGATAAGTGAGCGGCACGTCGCATTTATCGCACATCGCCACGAAGCCACACTCGCGGCACAGCACGCAACTTGCCGCGCCGCGCCGGTTAAGATAGAGGATGGCCTGCTGCCTCCGGCTCAGCACCTGCTCAATCTCGCTGTACAAACGACGGCTGATAATACTGGTATTGCCCGCGTGCAGCTCATCACGCAAATCGATGATCTCGACGGGCGGCAGTGTCGCGCCAATGCGTTCTGGCAGCTCGATCAGGCGGTATGCCTGGTGTTCGGCGCGGTAGAACGACTCGACTGAAGGGGTTGCGCTGCCCAGCACGACAGGGATATCGAGCATACGTCCCAGGGTGATAGCGGCCTCGCGCGCGTGATAAGTTGGCCTGCGCTCGCTCTGTTTATAGGCCGGTTCGTGTTCCTCGTCCAGTATCAGCATACCCAGGTCTGGCACCGGCGCGAAGAGAGCGGAGCGCGAGCCGATCACCACGTCCACCTTGCCAGCGCGAATGCGCCGCCACTCGTCGTAGCGTTCCCCGTCGCTCAAGGCGCTGTGAATGATCGCCACACGCCCCGGAAAACGTCCCACGAAACGATAGACCGCCTGCGCCGTCAAAGCAATCTCTGGTACTAACATGATGCCTCGCTTGCCCTGCGCAATAATGGCCGCCAGCGCCTGAAGATACACCTCCGTCTTGCCACTGCCCGTCACGCCATGCAATAAAATGGGCGTTTTTGAAGCCATTCCTACAATCTGTTCGAGGGCTGCCTGTTGACCGGACGTTAAGGGCAAGGGATGGCTGGCCGGGATGTTGCGGCCGTTGAGGGGATCGCGCCGCGCCTCGATTTCTTCAAAGGTAATAATGCCTTCACGCTGTAGCGTTTGCAATTGCGCGGCGGTCAGGCCGCTGGCTTTGCAGAGCGCGTGGGCGGTCCAGTGCGCGTCGGCGCTGGCGTCTGGCCGGTCATGTTCAAGCAGGTCAATAGCGGCCAGTTGGTGTTGCGCCAGTAAGCCTTCTTTGTTTTCGCGCGTGAGGGTAAAGGCGCTGGAAGAGCCTGGGATAGCCCAAGGGTCGGGCTTTGCCGGGCGTCTCCTGACGTTATCCGGCGCGAGTGGCACTGTTGTTGGTTCGGGCAGACTGGCCTGCACGCGCGCCTCGGTGCGCTGCTTCCATGCTGCCAGCGCGTCACCATGCATAAGCAGGCGCGCGATGCGTTTGCGGCGCGCGCGGGTGCGGGGCGTATGCAACTGAGCCTCGCGCGCGATCAACCCGCTTTCCAGAGCTTCTTTCAGCATCTCTTTCGAGCGTTTCGACCCCAACATCTCCTTCAAACGTTCCACGTCCAATTCGCCATCCGCCAGCAGCAAGCCAATCAGCGCGCGCGTGCTGGTCAGTGCTTGCGGCTGCTCCTGCGTATCTGTGTTCGCGTGGTCGTCTCCGATCAAGTGCAGGGCTACTTTTGAACGCTGCATCAGGCCGGGTGGCAGCATGATCTGCGCGACATAGGCAAGCGGCGTCACATAATAGGTTGTCATCCATTCGGCCAGTTGGCGTTGATGCGGCAACAGAGCCGGTTCGAGATCAAGAATAGTGGAGATGGGACGAATTTCTATATCATCGGCATCACTGGTAATATTCCAGATGATACCTTCGACGAGGCGTTCTCCATAGGGTACGGCGACCAGTTGCCCGGCCTGTATCTCATGTTCAAGCGCGGGCGGCACGCTATAGGTCAGCAGGGGTTCTTCCGTGTTCCAACTGGCGGCGGAGGTCAGTACTTCGGCAAACACTAGCGTCTCCCAAACTCACGCTCGAGGGCGAACAGACTAAACTGTACCATCGTTGGGCGACCATGACAGCAGCTATAAGGCGCGTTAGTGCGACCC
>DASTKD010000336.1:0-3972 GCA_035716135.1 Ktedonobacteraceae bacterium | reverse complement strand
GGCATGGCAAGGGCTGGCTGGAGACTCACCCGGAACAAGACCAAATTGCCCTACGCTATCTCAAGCATAAGCGTAGCCTGGCGCGCGCTGCCATCGCCCGCCTGGTTATCGAGGAAAGCTCCGACGAGGAGGCGCTTGAAGAGGTTGCCGCTCAAGAAGAGGAAAAATTAGAGCAGTCCACCAGTCTGCATCAACAGCGACTGGGCGCGGTGATGGCTGTGCTGCGTCAGGTGGGAGCAAAACGAGTGCTTGACCTCGGCTGTGGCGAAGGGAAACTGCTCAAGCTGCTGTTACAGGACAGGGCTATCGAGAAGATCGTAGGTATGGACGTTTCCTATCGCGCGCTGGAGATCGCGCAAGGTCGGCTCAATCTGGAACACCTGCCAGAGCGCCAGAAAGAGCGCATCACCTTACTGCATGGCGCATTGACCTACCGCGATAAACGCCTGGAGGGATACGACGCGGCGGCAGTAGTAGAAGTGATTGAACACCTCGACCTGGCACGCCTGGCCGCCTTTGAGCGCGTGCTATTCGAGTTCGCGCGACCCGCTACGGTCGTTATCACCACGCCAAACGAGGAATACAACGTCAAGTTCGCGGACTTACCAGCTGGCAAGTTCCGCCACAAAGATCACCGTTTTGAGTGGACGCGCGCCGAATTTCAGGCATGGGCAACTAAAAACGCCGCGCGTTTCGGCTATACAGTGCGCTTTTTAGCGGTGGGACCAGAAGACCCGTTAGTAGGAGCGCCATCGCAAATGGGCATCTTCTCACGAAACTGATAATAAAGTATACGATGAAGCTCGAGGCTAAAGCATCTCGCATGAACATAACTTTCCCTGAACTCTCGCTGGTAGTATTGATCGGGGCTTCCGGCTCCGGCAAATCCACCTTTGCGCGCCAGCATTTCAAACCTACCGAGATACTCTCGTCGGATTTTTGCCGGGGACTGGTCTCCGACGATGAAAATGATCAGAGCGCGACTAAAGACGCCTTTGAAGTGTTGCACTTTGTGGCGGGCAAACGTTTAGCAGCGGGCAAACTGACTGTGATCGATGCTACCAATGTCCAGATTGAGGCTCGCAAACCTCTGATCGCGCTGGCACGCGAATATCACGTTTTCCCGGTAGCCATCGTTTTCAATCTGCCTGAGCATCTTTGCCACGAACGCAACAGATCCCGGCCCGACCGCGATTTCGGCCCGCACGTCGTGCGCCAGCACAGCGCCCAGTTGCGACGCTCGTTACACGGTCTGGAACGCGAGGGCTTTCGTCACGTCTTTGTACTCTCATCGCCCGAGCAGGTTGAAAGCGTCAGGATCGAGCGGCAGCCGCTATGGAACAATCTAAAACATGAGCATGGCCCGTTCGACATTATCGGCGACATACATGGCTGTTTCGAGGAACTACAAGCCCTACTGCAAAAGCTGGGTTACGAGGTGACGCGCCGCCCGGATGAAGAAATCCAGTTTGAGATACACCATCCCCTGGGACGCAAAGCGGTATTCCTGGGCGACCTGATTGATCGCGGTCCCGATGTGACGGGCGTGCTGCGTCTCGTGATGGACATGGTAGCTTCTAAAAACGCGCTGTGCATTCCTGGCAACCACGATGTCAAGCTGGTGCGCAAGCTGAAAGGGAAGAATGTGCGCCTCACGCATGGCCTGAATATTACCGTCGAGCAACTTGAAAAAGAGACGCCGCAATTCAATGAACGAGTCTTGAAGTTTCTCGATGGCCTCATCAGTCACTATGTGCTGGATGATGGCAGGCTGGTAGTCGCGCATGCTGGCCTGAAAGAATCGATGCAGGGGCGCGGCTCCGGTGCGGTGCGCGAGTTTGCGTTGTACGGCGAAACGACAGGCGAAACCGACGAATTTGGCCTGCCCATTCGCTATAACTGGGCCGCAGAATACGCTGGCAAAGCGATGGTCGTGTATGGTCACACACCTGTGCCAGAGGCGGAATGGCTCAACCGCACTATCAACATCGACACTGGTTGCGTCTTTGGCGGCAAGCTGACGGCGCTGCGCTACCCCGAAAAAGAACTGGTCGCGGTGCCAGCCATGCGTACCTACTGGGAGTCAGCCAAACCGTTTCTCGCTATAACCGATCAAGCTCCGATGCTGACGGCGCAACAGCAGCATGATGACATCCTGGACCTCAAAGACGTTTCCGGCAAACGCCTGATTACCACGCGCCTGCAACAGAACATCACCATCCGCGAGGAGAATACCATTGCGGCGCTGGAAGTCATGAGCCGTTACGCCGCCAATCCCAAATGGCTGATCTACCTGCCGCCCACCATGTCTCCCTCAGAAACGAGCAGAGAGCCTGGCTTATTAGAGCATCCCGCCGAGGCTTTTGCTTATTTTCTGAATCAGGGGGTGCCGAACGTTGTGTGCGAGGAAAAACATATGGGTTCGCGCGCGGTCGTCATCGTGTGCCGCGACGAAGAGGCCGCTCGTAAAACCTTCGGCGTGACGGGCGAAGGTAGCGGTATCTGTTATACACGCACAGGCCGCCGTTTCTTCGATGATGCCGCGCTCGAAGCCGAGATGCTGGCAAGGGTACGCGCCGCGCTCACCGACACAAACTTCTGGGAGAAGTTCAACACTGATTGGGTCTGCCTTGACTGCGAACTGATGCCCTGGTCGGTCAAAGCTCAGGCGCTACTGCTCCACCAGTACGCCGCCGTTGGCGCTGCCTCGCGCGCCGCGCTGGGCGAGGCTGTAACAGTGCTGGAGCAAACCAACGCGCGCGGTATCGATGTCGCTCCACTGCTAGAGCAACAGAGAGTGCGCAGCAAGCTGGCTGTCCAATACATTGCGGCATACAATCACTATTGCTGGCCCGTCAACTCTGCAGCCGATCTTAAACTGGCTCCATTTCACATCCTGGCAACGCAGGGAGAGGTACACGCTAACAAAAACCACATCTGGCACATGGACACCTTAGCAGAAATATGCAAAGCCGACGAAGAACTGCTGCTCGCCACGCCCTACAAGGTGGTAGATGTAACCGGCGCGGCCAGCATCGAAGCGGCCATTCAATGGTGGCAAGAGCTAACGGGACGCGGCGGCGAAGGTATGGTCGTCAAACCCCTCGATTTCATTGCGCGCGGCAAGCACGGCATCGTGCAGCCCGCCCTGAAATGTCGCGGTCCGGAATACCTGCGCATCATCTACGGCCCGGAATACAGCATACCCGAAAACTTGAACCGCCTACGCTCACGCGGCGTCGGAGCCAAACGCTCGCTCGCCCTGCGCGAGTTCGCCCTGAGCATAGAAGCCCTGGAACGTTTCGTGCGGAAAGGACCATTACGGGCTGTCCACGAATGCGTCTTCGGCGTGTTGGCACTGGAGAGCGAACCGGTTGATCCGAGATTGTAGAATGAAGAAAGATCAGGAAGTCTCAACCGATTTGTTGGGGCTTCCTTTATTGTATGGCGTTGTCAGGTACATATTCCATAAGATCAGCAATAGGAACGCCCAGACCTCCAGCTATCCGCGTTAAAACATGAAACTCAACATTGTGGTATGGGTCTCGAAACAGCCGTTTTATCGTCTTGAAGTCTACATTTGTTTTACGGCTAAGTTGAGCCTGATTGTATCCCATTTCCTGCGCGACTTCTTTTATCCTGAGCCTATACACTACTCTGCTCCCTTGCTGTGTCTAAATTCAGCCTATAGGCCATACACAAATCATTTGAGACGACCAGGATTTATATTCATGCAATGAATCAGCTACAAGCAAAATGAGCAGCATATTATGCGGTCGATCAAATGAAGAAATTTTAGCAGCCAGACCAAGATTAAGCATCTGGAACATCTTCCAGAAGTGCAGAAGTCGGAACATCAAGGGCTTGAGCTATCTTATTGAGGATATACAAACTTACATCGTGGTACGGGTCACGGAAAAGTCGTTTGACTGTCTTAAAATCAATGTCGGCCTTGCGCGCAAGACTGGCTTG
>DASTKD010000335.1:0-2691 GCA_035716135.1 Ktedonobacteraceae bacterium | reverse complement strand
CAACGATCTCCATTGTTGTAAAGACATCTTGCACCATAGAACAAGCATACCATAGATAAAGTACAAAAACAATCAATTTTTGTACTTTATCAGCGCCAGGTTGCTATGAAGCACTGTTTTATCTAATGCTTCAGGGAAAAGGGGAGGGAGAGAACAAAGTAATTCGTCATGCTATCCGCCGGGTTCTATGTTATAATGCCTGCAAATCACAACGAAAACCTGTTCTTATTTGTGGAGGGGCAAGCGATGGATATCGGCAAGATCGTCAAATCCTATTCGCATATCAACTACGTGTGCCAGGTCTATGGTCCGCGCGAAGTGGAGCAAGTGCCTGCGCCGGCGGATTATGCCTTCGGGCGTTTTGTGCGTATCGCGGTTCGTTCAGAACAGAACGGCAACCACGACTCGCAAATTATTTCGGCACTGGGGAAAAGCACCGAGCCGCAGACCTACGCGGTGGGCGTAATCTATGATACTATCCTACAGAATCCAGAATTTGGCTCGCTGGGGCCGCGTCTCTCGAACGAGACACAGGTTGAACTCTTCTCGCCTGACTACATTTCGGAAAAAGCGGTGCTGATCTATGTGATGGTGCTGGGAATGCTTGAGCAGCGCGCGCTGTTAGCCGGGCAGCAGGAAATACTTTCCGTCATGCACGGTGTACCGCTACTTTCGCTGGAACTGGGCAGCGACGTGCAGATTATGAGCGTCGAAGAGGTACAGGCATTTCATTATTTTCATGACGACGGCGAACAGCAGCCATACCTGCATATGGGCTATATCCCGCACATCATCGCGCAGCGCAACAGCCTGTTGCCCATCGTCACGCTGCAAATCATCGACCAGTTAGAGCAATTATTTCCCGCAAACCTCTCGCTGCTCTCGATTGTCAAGCGCAACTTCGCCTGGCGGCTCAAAGTGGAAACCACAGGGTAAGGAGACTCAGTTATCATGTTCGATCCAGCAACTACGGCGGCGCGTTCAAGGGCGGTGGGTATCACCAAAGGGCCAGGCGAAACCACGCACGAGTATACCTTTGTCTCGCGCGACGATGCGCAGGAATTGAAAAACGGCGAATACGTCTATTACGAACTGGCCGATCCCGATGGCGTGCTGGCTGAGCCGCGCCGCGTACTGGGGCGCGTCCTCAAGCGCGTACCATTGCAGCTTTACCCTGATACCTTCCTGGCCGAACCTGAAATCGCCCCGTCCGAGGTCGCAGCGATGGTCGGTTTCGCCTCACACGCCAACGAACTGTTCGAGTTGCACGTCGCCATTATGGGCTACTACGATCCCATCTCCTCCTCGTTTATCAATCCCTGGATTCCGCCGCAGTCGGGCAAACAGATTTTCCTGGCCGATCACGAGATGCTGACAAACATCCTCAGCCGCAAACACGCAGGAGAGAGCGGGTCGGCCACCATTGGCTCGCTTTTGACACGTGCGCCCAACACTGTGCCGGTGGTGCTTTCCGTCAAAGATCTGGTCAGCACGCATCTTGCCATCATCGCCAGCACCGGCGCGGGCAAAAGCTACCTTGCCAGCGTGCTGATGGAAGAGTTGATGCAGCCCTATAACAAAGCTTGCGTTTTGATTATCGATCCACATGGCGAGTACAGTACATTGGAAGAGATGCCCAACTTCCCGCAGTTCAGCGAGGCGGGCGAGGGCAAGCGACCCGCGTATTCGGCAACCGTGCGCGTCTACAAACCCGAACAGGTCAAGGTGCGCATCTCGTCGCTGGACATGGGCGACATGCGTCACCTGCTGACCGAGATGACTGAGAAGCAACAGCACCTGCTCAGTCGCGCATTGCGCAAGGTGAAAGGTGATAAACGCGGCTCGCCCTGGGGCGCGCGCGACTTGCTAAATGCCATCAAGGCTGTCGCAAAGCAGAAAGGCGACGAGGAGAGCGAGGGCGCGGACGACTCCAGCACGGTACACGCGCTAACCTGGCGTATCGAGCAGCGTTTCGTCGATAACTTCACCTTCGACGATACCCAGCACCTGGACCTGCCCGAAATCTTCAAGCCTGGACAATGCACCGTCTTACCGCTCAACGAAATCGACGAGCGCGATCAGCAGGTCGTGGTAGCAACGCTGCTGCGCCGTCTGAATAAGGCGCGCGTGGATACCGAGCGCGGCAAAGTACATTCAGGCGAGTCGTACCTGCCCTATCCGGTCTTCGTGCTGATCGAAGAGGCGCACCACTTCGCGCCGGGAGGAGCCGAAGTCGTCTCAACATCCATACTCAAGCAGGTGCTGGCCGAGGGGCGCAAATTTGGCATCGGCGTGGGTTTAATCAGTCAGCGACCCGGCAAGCTCGACGCCGACGTGTTGAGCCAGTGCCAGACACAGTGCATCATGCGCATCGTGAACGAAATCGACCAGAAAAGCGTGGCTGCCGCTATCGAAGGCGTGGGGCGCGACCTGCTGGACAACCTGCCCGCGCTCTCCAAAGGCCAGGTGATTATCGCCGGAGCCGCCGTCAATACGCCGGTAATCTGCCGCGTGCGCCCGCGCATCACCCGGCACGGCGGCGAAAGCAAGGACGCTCCGGACATGTGGCGGCAATACTTCAGCCAGGAGTCGCAGGAGAGTCGCCGCCGTCACGAAGCGCCCTTGAACGGCAATAGAGACTTCAATTTATTACGATGAGTACAAACTATATGCCCAGGCGTCGCATAACTA
>DASTKD010000334.1:0-8204 GCA_035716135.1 Ktedonobacteraceae bacterium | reverse complement strand
GTATTGTAGGGGCGACCCTCGCGGTCGCCCTGGTATGCGTTGCGCCCGGCTTGCCTGCTATTTGACACTTCTTTCCTTTGCGCGGTAAGATCAAACTGAACATATGTATTTCACCGTATATCATCATATCGAGAGGAGCATCCTGGTATGGCATTGACAAATTTCACCGGGTCAGTGGCCGTCATTACGGGAGGAGCTAGTGGCATCGGCTTTGCAACGGCTGGCGCATTGCGCGAGCGTGGGGCGCATGTAGTACTGGCCGACATCAATACAGACGGATTACTCAAGGCCCAGGAACAGCTTCGCCAGCGCAATGCTGGTGCGCAGGGCGGCATACTTACTGTTCCAACCGATGTTACCAGCGAAGCCCAGGTGCAGGCATTGATGAAACGGACAGAAGAGGCATTCGGGAGCATTGATCTTGTCGTCACCTGCGCTGGCATCGGGCGCGGTGGGCCAATCGACACCTTCTCGTCCAGCGATATGCAAACCTTGATGAATATCAACTTCATGGGTACCTATAACTGCGCGCAGTCGGCACTCCCAGCCATGCGGCGACAGGGTTCTGGCTATTTTGTCTTCCTCAGTTCTGTGGCGGGCAAGCTGGGAACGCCAATGCTCTCAGGGTATTGCGCCAGTAAATGGGCGGTGCGCGGTTTCTCCGCTGCCCTGCGCGCGGAACTCTATGGCACGGGCATCGGCATTACCACTGTGTATCCCGCCTGGGTCGATACGCCGATGGTTCGCCAGGAAACGGAGACGGAAATGCGCCTGCTCAATGTGCAGATTATGCTAACGCCTGAACAGGTAGCTACTGAGATATTACAGGCTGTGACGGAGGGGAAACGCGATTTGACGCTTGCTCCCAACCCCGATATCGCCTTCGCGCTCCAGTTATTCACAACCGACCAGGACAAAGCAGAAGATGTGATGGGCGCGTCAATGCAGCACCAGTTAGCTAACCTGGCGAACCAGTCATCATAACAAAGGAAAGAGCATGGACAGCCAGCACGGCGTCAATGACATGAACGGGACAACGGGCAAACGAGACTATGGCTTTTACGGACCGGGCAGCGTGGCATGGAAAGTCGGGCGCGAAGTGACGGTCTTGCTGGGTGGTTCGCGGGCGGTCTTGATGCAACTGGCTCATCCACTGGTAGCGATGGGCGTCAGCAAGCATAGTAGCTATATGAGCGACCCCTTTGGCAGAGCCGAACGCACCTTCATGCATGGTGAGTGGCTGATGTTTGGCTCAGTCGAGAAGGCACGCAGAGCCGCGCGCGAAATCAACCATCTGCACAAGGGCGTGCATGGCACACTGCCCATCGAGGCCGGGGCTTTTCGTTCTGGCACACTCTACGATGCGCGTTATCCCGAACTGCTGCTATGGGTACATGCCACACTCGTTGATACGCTGCTTCTGTGCTATGACCTCTTTATTGGCCCACTGACGCTCGCCGAGCAGGACGAGTATTACCAGCAATCTAAACAGGTAGCGCATCTGCTCGGCCTGTTGCCAGAAAAGATGCCCGGCACAGTGGACGATCTACGCGCCTATGTAAACGAGGTCGTGCATAGCAATCAACTCGCGGCCACACCGCAGGCCCGCAGGCTCGTCCAGCAAGTACTTTTCCCGCCCGCGCCCGCTTACCTGCGCCCGGCTATGCATCTGAATTACCAGCTTACCTGCGCGTTATTGCCCCAGCCGGTGCGCGAAATCTACGGCATGGAATGGGATACGCGCCGCCAACATCTTTTCGATCTGTCAGCGTGGGGAATGCGCCAGGTCATTCCGCGCCTGCCCATGTCCCTGCGCGAACTGCCGGTGACGCGGCGTATCGTCAATCAGACGATGAGGGCATCCTGAAGAAAACACGAATCGCTTATTCTTTACTACTGGGAGAATCGCCCGCCTTTATAGCAGGCACAGATGGCGGAGCGAAAAGGTCTTCAGAGGTGCTGGTGTTGCCACTAATAGCATCTTGATCCGGTGGGAACTCATCGCTGTGCGTTCTGCGATAATGAATCCAGAAGGCTACAGCGAATGCCTGGAGCAATCCACCGAGAGGCGAGGCGAAGATCGCACCCCAGGGGCCAAAAAGCTCTCCGCCGATTGTCAGCGCCATCAAAGAGACAACAGGATGCAGCCCTACCGCTTTTCCGATCAGGCGCGGTGCCAGTATATAGCCCTCAAAGATGTGAACAAGGATGAAGTAAGCCAGCACCAGCACGGCTGTCACCCACCCCTGCGTTAAAGCCAGCAAGACCGCGACCACGCCGCAGATAATCGTTCCCAGCACGGGGATGAACTCGGTAACAAAGGAGAGGACACCGAGTAAGATGGCGTAGGATGACAAACCTAAGACTGCCATACCTACACCCACAATGGTACCTATAATCAGGCAAAGCGTAAATTGCCCGCGTATATAACCTCCGACCACATGTTGCAAGACTGAAATAATCGAATTGATATAACCCCGTTGAGAGACCGGCGTTCTATTGCGTAGCCATTTAATAGCCCGCGCGCCATCCACCAGCAAATAGATGCTGATGACGACGGTGAGCAGCATATTGACCAGGCTGCTTGCAACCCCACCAATAATAGGTAAGATTCCGCCCGCTACAGTGCCGGCAAAACTGGTCAACTGGCTACTAAGTTGCGACGCTACATTTTGAATCTGGCCGTTTGAGATGCCGATGTCATTCAAAATTTTCACCAGTGGCGAAGCCTGTCCATCTTTGCCGGGTTGCAATAAGACCGCGATACTTTGTGCCAGCGTGGATAGTTGCGTGACCATTGTCTTGATAATGAAGTAAAGAATAAGACCGAGCAAGCCAAGCACGATTACATAGACAGCAACGATGGCAAGAGCGCGCGGCATGACGCGCTGGAAGAGATCCACCACCGGGATAATCGCATAGGCAATCAACGATGCAACAGTGAATATCAAGAGCGCGGTGACAATGTAGCTGGCTCCCCATCCCAGCAAAATAGCGACCCCGATGGCTGCCAGAATGGTCAAGAGAATGATTAACCGTCTTGTCCATAGACTGGTGGAAATGCTATGTTGAGGGGTGGAAGTATGCTGAGAAAGGGCGCTACGCGGGGACACTTCACGCCGATTGGGTTCCGAGAGCATACATTTGTCTCCTTTGCGCCTGGATAACAATCTCGTCTGTTATTGTACTATATTATGTGCGTCAATAGGGGAGATGCGCGTTACAGGCGTCGCTACAGGAGATTGACTTTATCCATTACGTACAGAAGGCTGGTTCTTTCCATGTGACTATAGTATAATGGCAGGGCAGGCATAAATGCGCCATGTTGTGAAGTAGATCATTGCCTGAGATCACCCCATAGCCTATACTCGATTCAGAAAATGATGAAGGAGAGACTTGCATGGAGATGGAGACGCTTCCGTCAGGTACTAAACTGAACGGGCGCTATCGTGTCGAGCGAGTTCTGGGCAATGGCGGCTTCGGCCACGTCTACCTGTCGATAGACATCCAATCAGGACAACTATTCGCTATTAAAGAATATTTAGTGACCGGCGCTGGTGGCAAGGCGCAACTGGAACACGAATCGCATGTTCTCAGTCAACTGCATCATGCAAGTTTACCAGCCTTTCAGGATGCGTTTGACGAGCGCGGGCGTTACTATGTCGTGCTGGGGTATATCGAGGGGCGCGATCTGACCGATTGCATTCGCGCCACGCGCACGCACGGCGAAGTTGTGCCGATGGAACGCATTTTGAACTGGCTGACCTCAATTTGCGAAGCGGTGACGTTTTTACATAATCAACGCCCGCCCATCATTCACCGCGATATTAAGCCGGATAATATCCGTATCACCCCCAGTGGCACCGCTATCCTGGTAGACCTGGGCAATGCGAAGGCAGCGGCGGACGGCGCGCGCACCCTGTTATTTATTCGCCACCAGGGTACGCCTGGCTATGCACCGTTAGAGCAGTATCCCGGCGGTAACGGGACCGATAGCCGCTCCGATGTCTACGCGCTGGGTGGGACGCTCTTTTTCGCCCTGACCGGACACGAACCGCCCAGCGTCTCGACTCGCAAGCAATCGAGCGATCAGAAACTGCCTGATTTACCATCGCTCCAGGAAATCCTGCAACAGAATCCGCCTGAGACGGCGCAGGACCCTAACGCCAACAGGCAATTTCGGCTCGGCATTAACAAGCCATCCAAACCCTCGCCGCGCCATTCGCGCCATATCGCGCAACTTGGCGCGCTCACGCCCGATTTGCTCAACCGCCTGAACCTGATAATCGCGCGCGCAATGGCGATGGACCCCTGGGATCGCTACCAATCGGTAGTTGAGTTGAGCGCAGACCTGCAAAGGGTTCGCGCCGCTTTGCCCCCATCCATGCAGACAGAACAGGCACCGGTTAAGCGACACATTGACCCCAATAGCACGCAGCCTGACCTGCAATTCGCCTTTGAAACCCTGCAAAATGAGCGCGAGAACGCGGCTTCCCCCACTATGGATAGTCCTGCGAAGCCTGACAGGCAGAACGTTCATCCAAAGGCTCCTGATATAATGGCGCGTTGCCCACGCTGCCAGGGGGAAGTATCACGCACAGCGCAGTTCTGCCCGCGCTGCGGCACGCCTCTGAACAACACATCACCACAAAATCTTCAGGAGAACACGCCGGTCATTAATCCACCATCAGTTCAGGCCAGACCCAACGCTAATCCTTCTCTGCCAGTCAACACGCCGAAGGAGATAGGGAACGCTTTTGCGCCCGCGCAGTCAGGAACACAGGCATCAAGGACACAGCTATCTCCTGGTAGCAACCTGTCTCCTCAACTTATCACGCGCGCCTCGACGCCTCCGCCTTCAGGCTCCAAACCTGTTATGCAAACGGTCGCGCAACAGCCATTAGTGATCCCAGGCAATGCGATGGCGCAACCCGCTCCACTTGCGAGCGCGAACATGGCGCAGCCACGCGCAGGCGCGCATACAATGCAACCATCACCTCCCTCGCCGATTTCATTCAATCAGCCAGTCAACGCGCCACAACGCGCCGGATCATCGAAATGGCTCCGCTATGTTGTTATTGCCCTGGTTGTAGTAGTTGTCATCATTGTGATCATTTTGCTGGTACATGGTGGCAAAGGCGCGAAACACTCTGGCGCGGCTCCGCTACAACAGGCACGCTATTATGCTGCTGAGACACAGGTAGACAATTATGAGCGAAACATCTCTCTCTGCCCTGCTTCCACCACTGCGCATTCTGGTGCTGGGGCATGGCAATGTCACACGAGCATTCCTGCCTTTGCTGGCATCGCGCAGCGAGTGGCTGGGCCGCGAACTGGGTCTGCGGCCTTTAGTTACCGGTCTAGGCTCGCGTAGACAGGGACTCTACATCCACCCTGACGGAGTGGATGCCAGCCTGTTTACTGGCGAACAAGATCCATTACACTGGTTCAAAAGTGAAGGAACCAGCGTAAAAAATGCTGAACAATTCATTGAAGCAGGCAAGGTCGCTGGAGCCTCCCTTTTCATCGAACTGACCACACTTAATCCACAGGACGGACAGCCCGCGCTTACCCATATTCGCAAGGCGCTGGAAGCAGGTATGGATGTCGTCACCGCCAACAAAGGCCCCGTTGCCTTCGCGCAAAGCGAACTGGAGGCGTTGGCGCGCCAGCATAACGCACAATTCCGCTTTGAATCGGCGGTGATGGATGGACTGCCGTTGCTCAACCTGGCAGAATTTACGCTGCCCGCCGCGGGAATTCGCGCCTTTCGCGGGCTGCTCAACTCGACCAGCAGCCTTGTACTCAGTATGATCGAACAGGGATATTCGCAAGAAGACGCTATCCATAAAGCTCAACAGATAGGCGTGGCGGAAGCCGATCCCTGGTACGACCTTGACGGTTGGGATGCCGTTATGAAAACGACTATTCTGGCGAACTCGATGATGGAGGGCGAATTGACTCCTCGCATGGTCGAGCGCGAAGGCATTCGCAACCTGACCAGCGATGACATTTGCGCGGCAGCGCTGGCGGGTTCGCCCTATCGTCTTGTCAGCGAGGCGCACCGCAAACATGGGATGCTGATGGCTAGCGTGCGACCCGTGCGCATCAGCGCAGAAGATACGCTGCGCGCTGGAGCGGGAGGCATGACAGGGGTGATCTCGCTAGAAACTGGTGCAATGGGTATAATAACATTAATCGAACATACGCCAACCGTGCTGCAGACAGCCTACGGAGTATTGAGCGATCTGATTATTATCCAACGGCGCAAGCAGAGAGAGTAACAACTTCAGGAGCCACTCATGGAAGACGACGTAGACATTATCGGTATCGGTGGCGCAGGCGGTTTGCTGGCCTCCTCGCTGATCGAGGGGAGCCTGTCGCCGCGCATTATTTCTCGAGGCGCGGCTCTCAGGCAATTACGCGAAGTTGGGCTGACTATCCTGACAGACAACAAGCCTACCATTTATGCACCGGTACATTGCGCCGCGCTTGATGATGCGCGGGAATTCGCGCCGCTCGTCCTGGTGACAACCAAATCGTATGACATCCCGGCCTTGATTGAAGAGATAGCACCGCGTGTAGCACCCGATACGCTGCTCATCAGCGTCCAAAATGGCTTCGCGGCATTCGATGCTCTCAGTTCAGCTTTTGGAGTCGAACGGTCTGCGATGGGCGTCCTCTACGTCAGCGCGAGTATCGTCTCTCCGGCTGCCATTGACATCAAAAGCGGTGTCGCGCAATTATTTCTGCCCGCCAGTCACCGCGCCAAACTCAGGCCATTAGCAAACGCTCTGGAGCGCGGAGGTATGGAGGCGGCGCTGGTAGATGACATCGAACGGCGCATGTGGTTGAAGCAGCTCTTCCTTGTGCCGTTCGCCATCCTCAATGCCCGCACACGGCAGCCTATAGGAAAAGTGCGCGAAGACCCACAGGCTCGTCACCGCTGGGGAGAGATCGCCAGCGAGATCGCGGCCATCGCCAGAGCCTGCGACGTTGCCATGCCCGAAGATGCGGCAGCCGCGAGCCTGGCAGTAGCAGACCGCTTCGATCCCCAGGCCGACGCATCCTTCGCGCGCGATGTCTGGGCCAACCGCCCCCACGAGGCCGATGCCCTTTTCACCCCCCTGCTCAAACGCGCAAAAGAACACGACGTGCCATGTCCTCTATTGCAGGAAGCATATACATATTATGTGAAGTAACATACAGTCAATCAGGAAAGAAACGCAGTGGCGCACGGGCCACTGCGTTTCTTTCCTGATTGACTTTTATCTTGAAGCTGATAGAATAGCAACTGTTCTACTACTGAAAAAGGAGTGCATATATGACGATCATCTGTCCTCAATGCTCCCTTGAAAATCCCGACCAGTCCACGTTTTGCCGGCGCTGTGGAGCTTCCTTAACACAGGTCAACGAGCCTGCCAGCAACAATCCGGGGCAATTCTATGTACCACCCGGAGATACGGTCATACAACAGGGTTTTCCAGCGCCCTCCGCGCCTTTATCATATCCGCAAATGCAGCACCAAGAAGTGCCATATGCTCCACCTAATATAATGCCTCCGACTCCATCTATCCCGATGCCGACGCAACTCGGCAAACGCGCTTTCGCCGGGTATGGAATGCCGGTCGCGCGCGCTTCATGGCTGATAGCCGACCAGCAAGCACAGGCCAACCCTCTGCTCACAGCGACACGGGATGATCTTACTCAGCGCGGTTTGTCCGGCCTGCGCGTCAACCAGTCGCGCCTGGCCGAACGCAGTTTCCTGGTTGAAAACAGAGATTATCTGACCGCCCATCGTGGTAGTTCTACCGTCTTCGTCTACATCACTCCCGCCGGGCGCGACCTGTACATCTCGCGCACTACAACCGTGCAAACGCCTGTTAGCCTTGTGCGCGTCGCCATCCTCGCCCTATTTTTGATACTCATGATAATCGGGTTAGCGCAAAGTGGCTCGCCTCCATCCACCTTTGGCGGCTTCTCGCTGGGCGCGGCTATCTCTACCATTCTCATCACTTTCAGCTATCCGTTACTGCTCTTTTTCTTCGTGCTGATCGTCGCATCCCTGCTCGCCTGGCTCATACACAACGACCCTGGAATGTACCTGCGCCCCGCCATCATGAACGACTTCCAGGCCGACGATGCCACGCTTCTCGAGGAAACCGTTGATAATAGCCTGAGAAACGCCGCGCAGCAGGCGGGAG
>DASTKD010000333.1:0-4019 GCA_035716135.1 Ktedonobacteraceae bacterium | reverse complement strand
GACTGCACAGGAACGCACCTTTCAAATGCACGTTCATGACGGTGTCCCAGTCCTCCTCAGACATTTTGAAAAGCAGGTTATCGCGCAGCACTCCGGCGTTATTGACTAAAATATCGAGGCGTCCAAAGTGGCTGGCGGCTTTATCAATTGCGTCCTGCACCATCGCGCTATCGGCAACATTACAGTGCAAAACCAGCCCTTCGCTGCCAACTTTGCCCAGTTCGGCGGCTACCTGCGTACACCCCTCGGTATCAACATCAGCGAGCGCCACGCGCGCGCCCTCTTCCGCCATGCGTAGCGCGGTTGCTGCTCCGATGCCGCGTCCCGCGCCGGTAACAAAGGCGACGCGCCCGTCAAGTCGTCCCATGTGATATACTCCTCCGTTTTCAATTTGCTGAAGTTCAAGCTAACGACTGAGTATATCACATGGAAAGGTTACACCATTGGCTGAGAGCCGGTGAAGGCCGTCACATCCGAGTGTTGCCATTGCTCTCCATGTTTGAGCAGCAGCGAATGGATGTGTGGGTTTTCGGCGGTGTCGAGGTAGACGATATGTTTGGCAAATTCGGGCGTCCATTCGTGCGCTGCAATGACATCCTCGCTGGCATCTGGCAGGTCAAGAAGTTGTGTAAGATCGGTCTGTTCCCATGAACCATTGAGCGGCATTTGCAATTCGTATACATGGTGATTACTGCCGGTGTACACAATTTGTTTAGCCTCACCTGTCTCCCAGGCAAAGGCTGCCAGCGCGGTGCCGCTCGCCAGGGGCGCGCCCGTCAGCCGCGTCACGTCCGCGAATATCCACGCGCCATCCTGCTCGCGGACCAGTTCATAAATATCGCCATCGTCGCTTGCGTAGACGACCTGTCGGGTTCCACCGACTTCCCAGGCGTAAGTTGCCAGCAGGGAAGTTCCCGATAGAGGCGTGCCCGTCGCGGTTGTCAGGTCGATATGTCTCCAATTACCGTCCAATCCGCTCATGAGTTCGTGCAGGTGTCCATCGCCGCTCACATACACAACCTGCTGCGTTTTGCCGGGTTCCCAGGCATAGCCCGCCAGCAGCGCACTCTCAGCAAGAGGAGCGCCCGTTGTCTGCGTGAGATCGCTATAGTTCCACAATCCGGTAACTGCCGCGCTCAGTTCGTGCAGGTGTCCATCGCGCCCGGTATAGACCAGGTGTTTCGTTCCGGCTGCTTTCCAGTTAAAGGCGGCCAGGGCAAAGCCATCAGCGGGGGCAGCACCGATGGGTTGCAGCATAATATCCTCGAGACTCCAGGGATGATCCTGGTACATGACCAGTTCGTAAATATGACCGTTGGCATTCATGGCGCTGGCATATGTGATCTGTCGCGTCTTTCCATCCGGCCAGACAGAACCGGCCAGGAGAGCGTCTTCTAACTCAGGACCGCCCGCGAGACGTGTAATATCATCGTCGCGCCAGCTTCCCCTCTGTTTAAGAGTCATCTCATGAATGTGGTTATCTCCGGTTTCATACGCGATATGCATGGTGCCTTTCAAAGGCCATTCGTAAGCGACAATATTGCTGGACATGATAATGCTGTGGCTCCTTCTCTGGCTATTTAGAGGATCAATCTCTTCTGATATTACGCACGTCAGAGGGAAAATGTGACTGGATTGCACACATTATGCAGAAAAAAGGAGCGTTCTAAGCCAGACTTTATACTGGCTTAGAACGCTCCTAAATTTAGATGAATAGCGGGAACAGGATTCGAACCTGCGACCTCCGGGTTATGAGCCCGACGAGCTAACCACTGCTCTATCCCGCGTCGATGGCACTTTCCCAAATGGAAATGGTAGCGGGGGGAGGATTCGAACCTCCGACCTTTGGGTTATGAGCCCAACGAGCTAACCACTGCTCCACCCCGCGTCGGCTTGTATATCATACAACAGACTTTGCGAGTTGTCAACCTGAGTACCAGGGTCAGACAGAAACGCTGAGACTTTTTCAGATGTGAGAAGACAAAAAATAGCGGCGACAGGAATCGAACCTGTGACACAGGGCTTATGAGTCCCTTGCTCTACCGACTGAGCTACGCCGCCATGTTATATTGGGTGGCTGTTGTGTTCTCCCTTTACGAGGATAGAATACCATATTTGTCAAGAGTTGCCAGGGCGTAATCGGTTGGAGTTGCCGCACCATTTCTACCAGTTGCGCGACGGGCTGGTTACTCACAAAGTCGCACAGTAGGCCGTCCTGGTACCATTCGAGGCGGGTGCTTCCATTGCTGGTATGCGTCACAAAGACGGGCGTATTTCCTATGGAGATGGTTTGATAAGAGGGGTGCGAGTAGGCGAAAGCTGGCAGGGGAGGCGAAGGAGATTCGTAAATAAGGGCGTTTTGCTCGTAGACCAGGTAGCCCTGCGTGGCTATGTTTGCTCCGTATGTGTCGGTATTGGTTGCCAGCAGATACGCATTGGGCAAAAGGTTTGTAGGCATCAGGAGCTTCAGACCCTGGGGTATATCGATCAGGGGAAGCACTTGATACGACTGCGTGGGAGGCAAGTCCGGCATGTGCCAGCCCTGCACATCGCTGCTGATGTGGGTGTTCTGGCCGGCCACGTTCAATTCAAAGACCAGGCCGGGGCCGAGCAGGATGAAGAGCAGGAGCGCCGCCGCGACCATCAGAGGCCGAAAGACCCACCTTTTCCACTGGCGTTTATGGGCAAGCCGGGCGTGAAGATGCCCTTTCAGGCGTTGACGATGCGCGCGCGCCGGGGCGTCCAGTTCTCGAAAAGACGCGAGCGCGACGTGCATCTGCCGGGCGAGTTGCAGTAATTCGTCGTCGTCGGGCGCGGGTTCATCAATGCCGTCCGTGATCTCGTCGAGACGGTCCAGCCATGTTTCGTCAACCTCTTCATACTTTTCGCTCATGATGTACCCCCACCTCCTTCGTCGTGGAGCGCGTCGCGCAGGCGAGCAAGCGTCCTATGGAGTACGGACCCTACCGTTCCCTCCGGCATATTCATAACGCGCGCGATCTCGCGGTTCTGCAAACACGCCACAAATTTTAGACCAATCACCTCTCGTTCGCGCTCAGGCAGTCTCTTGAGCAGGATAAGCAGGCGCGCGCGTTCTTCCTGGGCTACAATCAACTCTTCCGGCGAACACTCCCTGGGGTGACACGAATCGACCAGTATATCGAGCGAAGCGACGGGACGCAAGCGCCGGAAATAGTCGGTAGCGCAGTTGCGCGCGATGCGAAAGAGCCATGCACCCGCGGCTGCCGTTGCTTGCAAGTCTGACAGATGCGTTAATGCCCGTTCAAAGACCTGCGAAACCAGGTCTTCCGCCACCTCCGTTGAGCCAACGCGAAAGCGCAGGTAGGCATAAACGCGGGCATAGTATTGCCTGTACAGGTCGTCAAAGGCCAGTTCTTGCTTGCCAACCGGCTTGACCTGCGCTTGCGTGGCATGTTCTTTTTCGTGTTTGACAGGCAGAGGCCATAACGAGAGCCGGGTACCCGGCAGCGGTACCCCAATGTCGCTCCCCATCTCCATGTGTTCGTGTCCCCGCACCAGCTTGTTTTCTTTCGCTCATAATAAGGGACGCAATGGCAAGAAAAGTATTGCAGACTCTATTGCATTACGTCAAAAATGGCGGGAGTATCACGAGAAAGCTTTATAGAGATTGATTCTGTCAGGTTGTATTTTATTTAGCATCAAGATTCGCGTCTACTATCATAAGGAAATTGTTGTTTGCGGTGCTGCTAAAAGAATATAAAAGAAAAAGATACGGATTGATTATCTATTTAAGGTTAGTTTCATATGAAAACAACTGACGGGAATCAAGAAAATAATAGCCAATCCTCGAAACAAACTTTTATTGGAACAATAGAGACGACACCGGAGCATCAAAGCGCGCTTTTAGCCGAATACGAAATAGCTCAACAGAATGTCTGGAAGTGGGATAATGCTACCTGGCAAACCGCTGCAATTTTTCTTTCTGCATCCCTGGCAGGTTTTATAGTTATTACTCAAACTCCAGATTCCTCTCCATA
>DASTKD010000332.1:0-5496 GCA_035716135.1 Ktedonobacteraceae bacterium | reverse complement strand
GTGGCGAGGAGGACAAGCACAAGGCTCCCGCATCCGCCCCACCCCGCCCCTTGTCCCTACAGAATGGGAGCGATCGGGATGGGGTGGACGATTTGCGGTATTGCCGGTTGTGGGCATTAAAATCATCGTAGCATCTGTATGAGTGTAACGTTTGTGTATGCCAGGAAGACTTAGTAAGACAATCGGTGTGGAATAGAGGCGGACGCGATCAATCGCGTTCCTAATATATGCATCATTCTTTATAGTAAGGGAAGCGAAGCGAAAGGAAAACGGTATGCAAACCGTCGATAAATCACCTGTTGCGCAGGGAAGCGCATCTTATTCATCTCTTAAACGAATTATCGTTTCGGGCCTTGCAGGGCTATGCGCTGGCCTTGTAGCCAGTCTGACAGCCGTTTTGCTCATGGCGGTCTTGCGCCTGCTGGCGGGTGTGCCGAGTCCGGTTGAGCTTTTTGGAGATCGCGTACTCAAGCTGTTGCAGGCGGGGCCATTCGTCAGCTTCCTCATTCGCTTCGGCTCCCACGCAAAAACGGCTCCGTTGGGGCTGGCGATACTTGGCATGATTGGCCTGGGAACCGTGCTGGGGCTGCTGTACGCCATCATCGTGCGCATCCAGTTGCCCGCGAATGGCTATCGTTCCCATCGTAGAGAATGGGTGACGGCGGGCGCGTTTGCCCTGGCGATGACGCTGGGCGCGACCCTGCTTTTCTGGACCGAGACGGCGCAAAACTTCCTGGGACTACCTTACAACTGGGCCAGATTCGTGACGATAGTCTCATTGCTGGTGGATTTTGGCCTGTACGCCATTGTGCTGTGCCTCGTGTATCGTGGCATCCTGCCCAAACAGCGTACCGTAGGAACGCCTCAAGCGACACAGAACCGGCGACAGCTTCTGGCGCGCGCCGGAGCGGCCGTGCTAGGTATCGGTGCCGCAGGTGGGACGGTGGGCGTCATCTCGAGCTTTTTGAGCAACACTACCACCTATGATGGCTCGGAGACTTTTCCCAACAATAAAGGCTTTATCGCGCCGATTACTCCCAATAGCGAGCATTATGTCGTCACGCAGAATGTGGTTGATCCTACGCCCAATCTCGCCGTCTGGCGTCTGGAAGTGACGGGGCTGGTTGGCAACTCAGGCACATACACCCTTGACGAACTGCAAAAATTGCCCTCAACGACCCTCGCCATCACGCTGGAGTGCATTTCCAATGGCCCTCCGGGACACCTCATGAGTACCGCTATCTGGCAGGGCGTCACGGTGCGCTCATTGCTGGAAAAGCACGGCGGCGCTTTGCCGAACGCGCGTTTCGTGGCTTTCTACAGCGTTGATGGCTACAGCATCAGCCAGCCGTTAGATGTGGTGTTGCAGGCCGATTCTTTGCTGGCATACCGCATGAACGGGGCTGAACTACCCAATCGTCACGGCTACCCTCTACGCGTGCTGATTCCGGGACGCTACGGCGAAGAGAACCCCAAATGGGTCACGCGCATCGAGCTGACCGATCATTTCGTAGGTGGGCTGTACGCCGATCAAGGCTGGTACAATGGCCCGTTGCATACGGTAACGCGCATTGATCGTCCGTTCGGCAAGTTGCCATTTGGCCCGACCATCGAAATCGGCGGCACATCCTTCGCCGGTAATCGCGGTATTCAGCGCGTAGAAGTCAGCACCGATAATGGCATCACCTGGCATGATGCCACCCTGCAACCGGCGCTTTCGCAGGACTCCTGGGTCTTCTGGACATGGCAATGGACGCCTCTCACACCGGGCAGCTACACGCTGACCGCGCGTGCCACCGATGGCACCGGAGCCGTGCAAACGAGTCATACACAGGGTACCGTTCCCAACGGCGCGACCGGGTACCATTATGTGACGGTGCAGGTTGGGTAGCTCTCTCCATGCACTTTAGGGGTGCGAACGTCGATCCTACTGTGCAGATTGGGTAGCTCTCTCCACGGCATTTTAGGGGTGTGCAAGGCGACCGCAAGGGTCGTCTCTACTATGACTCCGAGGGCCAGAGAAGCCCGTTCTTAGTAGAGGCGACCCTTGCGGTCGCCTTTCTGCCTCTCTCGGTCGCCTTCGCGCCTCCCTCCCTCTCTCGGTCGCCTTCGCGCCTCCCTCTAAAGCGATCAGCTTATTCTTCAAAACTTCCAAACAAATTATTGTATGCTTCGGCCAGGGTGGGATGGGCGAAGATGGCGTCGCGCAGGACGGTGTAGGGGAGTTTGCCCATCATGGCTATTTCCAGCATCGCCATCAGTTCGCCGCCTTCGATGCCCAGAATGGCGCAGCCTAGAATCTGGTTGGTGTCGGCATCTACGACTGCTTTCATGAAGCCGCGTGATTCGTCCACTTCCAGGGCGCGGGCGACGTAGTTCATGGGCATTTTGGCGACTTTGATGTTACGTTTCTGCTCGCGCGCCTCACTTTCGGTGATGCCAACACGTCCCAGTTGTGGATCGATGAAGACCGTGTAGGGGACGAGACGGTCGCGGGTAGTGGCGTTGCCATGCTCGATAAGATTGGTGCGGATGATGCGAAAATCGTCGTAGGAGATGTGGGTAAAGGCCGGACCGCCTTTGATGTCGCCCAGAGCATAGATACCTGGCACGTTGGTCTCCAGCCGCTCGTTCACCTCGATGAAGCCTCTTTTGTCGGCGCGCACGCCGGTCGCCTCCAGGTTGAGCCAGTCGCTGTTAGGCACGCGACCCGCCGCCAGTAACAGGTGCGAACCGGACAGCGTGTGTTCCTTCGTCGAAGTTTGCAGCGTGAGGTGAATGACGCCACCGGCGCTCTGCTCGACGCGCGCAGGTTTTGTTTCGAGCAAGACTTCGATGCCATCTTCGCGCAGGATGTTTGCCACTTCATCGGCCACATCCGTATCTTCGCGGGTCAGCAGCTTTGCCCCACGTTGAATAATCGTGACCCGGCTGCCAAAGCGACGAAACATCTGACCAAACTCCAAACCGACATAGCCGCCGCCGATAACCATCAGGTGATCCGGCACGCTGTCCAGTTCCATGATCGAAGTCGAGTCCAGCGTTGCTACATTTTCAATGCCTGGCAGCGCTGGCCTGGATGGGCGCGCGCCCGCGTTAATGAAGATCGTCCCTGCGCTCAACTGGCGGCGCTCGCCATTATGAAATACGACTTCCAGCGTTTTCGGCCCCGTGAAATGGGCCTCGCCCATCAGGAGATCGACGCCTTTAGTCTCCTCGATGCGGCTCTGGCTGCCATTGCGGAAGCTGTCCACAATATCGCGTTTGCGCTGGCGCACTTTTGTCATATCGATGCGTACCGGCCCCGAATGTACGCCGTAGTCAGCGCCGCGCCCGGTCAGATAAGCGACGCGCGCGCTGGCAACCATCGTCTTGGTGGGCGTACATCCCTCATTAATACAGGTGCCGCCGACATGCACGCGCTCGATAATGGCGGTCTTCCACCCCGCGTTGGCTAAGGCGGTGGAAAGCGGCCCCCCGGATTGCCCCGCCCCAATAATAATCGCGTCGTATTGTGTTGTCTGGGTCATTATTGCTCACCTTTCTGTAACGTTGTGTTATAAACATGATACTATAACTGAGACGAAGCTGAAACAGTTTCAACATTGAAGGGAGTATAACATGGCGCATACCGGTATCAAACTCTATGGCACCAACTGGTGCAGCGATTGCAAGCGTAGCAAAAAGTTTCTGGGCGAACAGCGCGTTCATTATGAATTTATTGATATAGAAGAGGATATGGAGGGTCAGGCTTTTGTACAGAAGGTGCAGAACGGCGGCATGACCATTCCCACCATTGTTTTTGACGATGGTTCGCTGTTGATCGAGCCGACGAACGCGGAACTGGCGGCGAAGCTGGGCTTAGAGACGCGGGCGAAATGTGAATTTTACGACCTTATCATCGTGGGTGGTGGTCCTACCGCGCTGACGACGGCTATTTACGCGGCACGCGATGGCAATGATGTGCTGGTAATCGAGCGCAGCGGCCTGGGCGGGCAGGCGGGTATCACCGAACGGCTGGATAATTACCCCGGCTTTCCCGAAGGCGTGACCGGGGCAGAATTCGCTGAGCGTGTCATCGAGCAGGCGAAACGCTATGGCGTGGAACTGCTTTCAGCACAGAATGTCGTAAAAGTTGGTAATGACCTGGATGCTCACTTTGTTGAGACGGAGGCGGGCAACAGTTATCGAAGCAACGCCGTCTTGATTGCAACAGGCTCAACCTATAAACGGCTTGGTGTGCCAGGGGAAGATATGTATATCGGCGCGGGCGTGCATTTCTGCGCCACCTGCGATGGTCCATTCTACAAAGGGCGCGAGGTGGCTGTAATCGGCGCAGGCAATAGCGCGGTTGAGGAGGCGGCTTTCCTGACGCGCTTCTGCCCCAAAGTCACCCTGCTGGTACGCGGCTCCGAATTGACCGCCAACAAAGTAGCATCCGAGAAAGCTCTACATTCGCCAGAGATGGAGGTGCGTTTCAATACCGAGGTAGTGGAGTTGAAAGGCAGCAACCATCATCTCGACACGCTGGTACTAAAGAACAGGCAGACGGGCGAGATCAGTGAACTGCATGTGCCGGGCGTCTTCGTCTTCATCGGCCTGACGCCCAACAGCGAGCCGTTCAAAGACATCGCAAAACTGGATGCCCAGGGCTTTATTCTGACGGGCATCGATTTCCAGACCAGTACTGAAGGCATCTTTGCAGCCGGTGATGTGCGTGCGGGCAGCACAAAGCAACTGGTCAGCGCTGCCGGGGAAGGCGCGGCAGCCGCGCTCGCTATCCGCGAACATTTGCGCGGTCACGACGCCCGTTCAATGGAGGCCACCTTGATTGGAAGTGCCACCTCTTGATGGGGGCGTATGAGGGCAAAACAGCAAAGTGAAATCTTAGCAGCCAGGGGATACACCCCCGGCTTTTTTGTACATGAATCTGTTTGATTAAAAAGGCCATCCCGGCCAGGCCGTTGATACTCACTGCAATCCCACAATCGGGTGTCGGCCTCTTCCGACCGCGATTGACCCCGACCATGATGGGGACGATGACCGGTTGCAATCCCACAATCGGGTGTCGGCCTCTTCCGACCCTGATGCCGCCAGCGCCTGGCCGGGTTGCGCGCTGTTGCAATCCCACAATCGGGTGTCGGCCTCTTCCGACACGAATATCCCCGCGCGCTAATGCCTCAAGATGTGTGTTGCAATCCCACAATCGGGTGTCGGCCTCTTCCGACGCGCCTCTACCGCCAGCATCCTGATGGAGGCGGGCAGTTGCAATCCCACAATCGGGTGTCGGCCTCTTCCGACTGGATAATCCCGGTAATGAGTGCCATTATCAGCATCTTGTTGCAATCCCACAATCGGGTGTCGGCCTCTTCCGACGGTGAGGGCGACATGATAGCCGCCCTCCGGGTCAATGGTTGCAATCCCACAATCGGGTGTCGGCCTCTTCCGACGCTCGGATCGTCAAGCCATAGCTTCCGAGTTCAGCTGTTGCAATCC
>DASTKD010000331.1:0-5325 GCA_035716135.1 Ktedonobacteraceae bacterium | reverse complement strand
TGAAATCATGATGCGTTTCACCGCTGCCGAGTTGCAGAAGCGCGGCGTCTCACCGGACCATCTCTACGTCTCGATGGAGCGCAATATGAAATGCGCTGTTGGTCTGTGCGGGCATTGCCAGTTTGGGCCGCGCTTCGTGTGCAAGGATGGTCCGGTGTTCCAGTATAGCGAAGTGCGGGACTGGCTGCTCAAGAAGGAGATATGAGATGCGAAGAGAGTCGAAGCCAAAACTGGCCGTCTGGAAATTCGCCTCCTGCGACGGCTGCCAGTTGAGTTTGCTGGATTGTGAAGATGAGTTGCTGGCGGTGGCTGGAGAAGTCGAAATTGCTAACTTCCCGGAGGCTTCGCGCGCCGTCGTCAAAGGCCCCTACGACCTCTCGCTAGTAGAGGGCTCGATCACGACCGGACACGATGAGCAGCGCATCCACCATATCAGGCGTATCTCAAAATACCTGGTGACTATTGGCGCGTGCGCCACAGCAGGGGGTATCCAGGCGCTGCGCAACTTCGCTAATGTGCGGGAATTTATCTCTATCGTCTACGCCTCGCCTGCTTATATCAACGTCCTCAATAAATCGACGCCCATCTCTGATCATGTCTTTGTAGACTTTGAGTTGCGCGGCTGCCCCATCAATAAACATCAACTCGTTGAGGTCATCAGCGCCTACCTGCACGGGCGCAGGCCCAATACGCCGCCGCACAGTGTATGCGTAGAGTGCAAGTTGCGCGGCACGGTGTGTGTGATGGTTGCCCAGGGAACGCCCTGCCTCGGCCCGGTCACACATGCCGGGTGCGAAGCCATCTGCCCCGCGTATGGGCGCGGCTGCTATGGCTGCTTTGGTCCCAAAGAGACGCCCAATACTGCCGGGTTGAGCCGGCGCTGGCTGGAGTTGGGCGCGCCTCGCCAGGATATTATGCGCGTCTTTCGTGGCTTCAATGCTTATGCCGCGCCATTTCGTAAGGAGAGTGAGAGCCATGAACAGTAAAAACATCGTTGTCGATTACCTGGCCCGTGTGGAGGGGGAAGGCGCGCTCTCCGTGAAGATTCGCGGCGATAAGGTGACGGACGTGAAGTTGAAAATCATGGAGCCGCCTCGTTTCTTCGAAGCGTTCTTGCGTGGCCGCAAGTACAGCGAAGCGCCGGACATCACCGCCCGTATCTGTGGTATCTGCCCGGTTGCTTACCAGATGAGCGCGGTCCACGCTATAGAACATGCCTTTGAGATGGTGGTAGATGGGCAACTGCGCGCGCTGCGCAGGCTGCTCTATTGCGGCGAGTGGATCGAGAGCCATACCCTGCACATCTATATGCTGCACGCGCCCGATTTTCTCGGCTATCCCGATGCGGTGCGCATGGCGCGAGATTATCCCGACGTGGTCAAACGCGGCCTGCGTATGAAAAAGGCGGGCAATGCGATCGTGGCTTTCCTGGGTGGGCGCGAGATTCACCCGATCAACGTGCGCGTGGGCGGGTTTTACAGCGTACCTGAGAAGCGCGATTTTGCGTCGCTGGTCGAAGAACTGAAGTGGGGGCGCGATGCCGCGTGGGAGACGGCGCTATGGGCCGCGCAGATGCCGTTTCCCGATTTTGAGCAGGATTACGAATTCGTGGCTTTGTGGCACCCCAACGAATACCCTTTCAACGAGGGGAGCTTGATTTCCAATAAAGGGCTGAATAGCGCCGTCAAAGACTACGAGGAGCATTTCATCGAAGAACAGGTTCCCTATTCCAGCGCGTTGCATTCGAGACTCAAAGAACGCGGGTCGTATTTTGTGGGGCCGCTGGCGCGTTACAACCTGAACTTTGCGCAGCTTTCGCCCCTGGCGCAGGAAGCGGCGCGCGCCGCCGGGCTGGGGCCGGCATGCCGCAATCCTTTTCAGAGTATCATTGTGCGCAGTGTGGAGGTACTGTACGCCTTTGATGAGGCGCTGCGTATCATCGAGCAGTATGAACAGCCGGAACAACCCGCCGTCAGGGTGCGCCCGCGCGCCGCGACCGGCTACGCCTGCACGGAAGCCCCGCGCGGCATCCTCTACCATCGCTACCGCATCGATGACGATGGGCTGATACGCGACGCCAGAATTATCCCGCCCACGTCGCAGAATCAGAAGACTGTCGAGAACGACCTGTGGCATTACGTGGAACAGTATATGCACTTGCCGCAAGAGCAGCTTACCTGGCAATGCGAGCAGGCTATTCGCAACTACGATCCCTGCATCTCCTGTTCCACACATTTTTTGAAGCTCGATATCGAGCGGGAGTGAGTGGCTATGCTTATCATCGGCGTGGGTAATAGCTATCGTGGTGACGATGGAGTTGGCCCGGCTGTACTTGCGCTTCTCAGGGAAGAGAGGCCATCTGGCACGCGGCTGCTCGAATGTGATGGCGACTGTTCGGCGCTGCTCGATGCCTGGCATGGGGCTGATGCTGTTATGCTGATCGACGCGGTATCATCCGGTGCGCCGCCCGGCACGGTCTATCGCTTTGACGCGCTGGCACAGGCACTGCCGCGAGAGGTATCTTTTCAATCGACCCATGCTTTCGGCGTTGCCGAAGCGCTCGCGCTGGGGCGCGCGCTTGGTCAACTGCCAGCAAACTTGATCATCTATGCCGTCGAGGGGAAAGCCTTTACAACTGGCATGGGCCTTTCTCCAGAGGTTGAGCTTGCCGTCTATGAGATTGTACAGCAGGTGAAGCGTGATTTGATGTAAGTCTATATGTAGGTGCCTGTTGTTTGGAACAGGGCTACAGGGAAAAGGAGTAAACAATGCATGAAGTAGCAGAGATGCAAGGCGTAGTTCGCGCCGTTCTCGAACGCTTGCAGAAAGCCGGAGGAGAGCGCGTGACAAACGTACAACTGGTCCTGGGCGCGGCGAGCCACTTTACAGCCGATGCGGCCTATCAACTTTTTGAAGCGCTGGTGAAAGGCACGCCCGCAGAAAATGCTTCTCTCACGATAGAGTGGTTGCCTGCGCGCTACACCTGTCTTTCTTGCCGGCATTCTTTCGAGAGCAGCGAGCCATCTTCACAGGTGACATGTCCGAAATGCGGCGAACTGGCTTTAGAGATCGCTCACCGGGATGTATGCTCTGTCAGCGCCATCGATGTCATCTTCGACGAGGAGAATGAGGAGGTCAATGAAGTGATAGTGTCTCCAGTCAATGCGCGGGTGTGAAGTGGAAAATCGGAGGGAGGAACTGCCTGGTGTATCAGGCTCGTGTTCTGCACATGTGATGATCTTGTGAGGATGAGGGGCAACATGTGACAGTGCTGTGAGGATGATCTGCTATGCTGGTAGCATGGGAAAATAGAAGCCATTCACTGGTGCGAAGGAGCGAACAAGCATTCACCAGAGAAAAAGGAGAACACCATGGCATCCCAGACTGAATTGACCACCTCCCGGCTGCCTGGGGCAGCAGGCACCACTCCGGCGGGACCAGCAGCGTTAGCGCAAAAGAGCAGACGCCTGCTGTTTGTGGATAACCTGCGTATCTTGCTGATTTGTGGGGTGGTGGTGCAACACCTGTCAGTGACCTACGGCGCAGCCGGTTCCTGGATGTATACCGACCCGGCCACCGACCAGTTTGCTTCGACCTTTCTGAGCGTCTATAACCTCATCCCGATGGCTGTCGGTATGGGGTTCTTTTTCTTGCTGGCGGGTTATTTTACGCCAACCTCCTATGATCGTAAGGGCGGCGCTGCCTTTGTGCGCGACCGGATCATCCGCCTGGGCATCCCATGGCTGGTGTATTCCCTGCTGCTCGAGCCTCTGGTGATCTACATCGCGCATGGCCTGTCCGGCTCCTTCTGGAGCTTTTACTCCGTGTACCTGCGCCGGGTGGATTCGATTGCCGAGGGGCCGATCTGGTTCGTCGAATTGCTCCTCTTCTTCAGCATCCTGTATGTCGCCTGGCGCTGGCTGACGAGATCGCGCCTGTCGGCATTCAATAGGACAGGAGCAGTACCTGGCCCGTGGGCGATCTCCGGCTTCATCCTGGGATTGGGCCTGGCGAGCTTTGTAGTGCGCATCTGGTGGCCGCAATATGAGCAGCCTGGCCCGCTCAACCTGCCGCTGGGCTATCTCCTTCAGTATGCCTGCTTCTTCATCCTGGGAATCGTCGCCTACCGCAGCAACTGGTTGTTCAAGCTCACCTCCAGGATGGGACGGGGCTGGGCGCTGATCGCACTCCTCGCTACGCTGCCTTTCTTTGGGCTGGTGTTGCCCTATCTGGCAATCACAGGGCGGCAGGCCGTCATCGATATGATGGGTGGATGGCACTGGCTCTCCCTTGTCTACGCGCTGTGGGAGTCGTTCGTAATCGTGGGCGTTTGTATCGGTCTGCTGGTAGTCTTCCGCCAGTGCTTGAATCATCAGGGAAGACTGGCGAGAAGCCTGGTCGCCAGTGCCTACACCGTCTACCTGATCCATCCACTAGTACTCGTCGGGTTTGCCTGTGCCTTCAACGTGGTGGCGCTCTATCCGCTGCTGAAATTCGGCATCGCGGTACTCGTCACACTCCCGCTATGCTTCCTGCTCAGTGGCGTGATCCGCAAGATTCCCCTGGTCAACCGGGTGCTGTGACGGACAAGACAGCGAAGGAGGTCTGGCATGATGCCTGACTCATCACTCGATGCCCACTCGCAGAAAGCAGTCCGTATCGAAAGGAGCAAAGAAGATGTCGCCAAATATACTCACCGGTCTCTGCGGATCGATTCTTCGCGCCGGTAGACCGTTTACTTCCCCGATAGGTACGCCGAACGGGATTGCTGAATTAAAGCCGGTCGATCTCAATGGCTATCCACAGTGGCTCCTCATTCGCGGGCAGGACGTGTCCAGACCTCTGCTGCTCTTCCTGCACGGCGGTCCTGGCGAATCGAACATGTGGACAGTCCATTACACGATGAAAGAGCTGGAAAAGCGCTTCGTCTGTGTCAACTGGGATCAGCGCGGGACCGGCAAATCCTTTCGACCTGGTCCTCCTCTTGAGAGCATGACCATCGACCAGTTTGTGAAGGATACCATTGCGCTTATCGAACTCCTGCGCGCGCGTTTCGGACAGCAGAAAATCCTGCTGCTCGGCCATTCCTGGGGGAGCGTCCTGGCGATGAAAGTCGCGGCAGCGCGCCCCGATCTGCTGTATGCAGTGGTTGGGATGGGGCAGGTCGTCGATGGGAAGCGCGGCGAAGACCTCTCCTACCGCTATGTGCTGGAGCGCGCTCATGCCGAACACAACCGCAAGGCTATCCGCATTCTTGAACAACTTGGCGGCTCCGACACGTTCAGAAAAGACGGGAAGTTTGTCCAGCGCAGGTGGCTCGTACAT
>DASTKD010000330.1:0-4246 GCA_035716135.1 Ktedonobacteraceae bacterium | reverse complement strand
TGGGTCGGGCCGAAGTATTTGGCTTCCGTCTCTACCACTTCCGGCGCGGCATCCAGCACTTCTTGAATGCGTTCCGCGCCGGAAGTGGCCGCATTTAGTACATTGCTCAGCTTTGATATGTCGCGCATGGGTTGATAGAACTGGCCGAGGTACGACAGAAATACGGTCAGTGTACCTATCGTCACCGAGGCAGCCGGGATGGACAAAAACAGGAAATTGAATGTATTTCCCGCCGCGACAAATGTGCCGGCACCTACAACGATAGCGGTGCCAATGGCTGTCAGGACGCCGACGATTGGCGTAAACTGCGCCTGCAAACCGCCCGCTCGTAAGCCGGCTTCGCGGTTCTTACCAACGTATTTATGGAAGCGCACGGCCTCACGTTCCTCGAGCGTAAACGCTTTGAGGACGGTAATGGCTCCAATATCTTCTGTCGCCACATTAGCCACTTGGCCTGCCGCCTTCGAAGCTCTTTTGGCGGCGGCTTTGATGCTTCGTGTGTAGCCAACCACCACCAGGAAAAGTGGAGGTACGACGACGATGGAGAGTATGGTAAACTGTGCATTGAGGAGCAGCATCGCCACAATGAGTTCCAGAATAGTGAGAATACTTGTCACCAGGTCAACCAGTCCATCGGTGACAAGTTTCTCAATGTCGGCGATGTTTCCGGTAATACGCTGGACCAGATCGCCTTTCTTCTGCTTGCCGTGCCAGTCGAGCGACAGTCGCTCCAGGTGTCCAAACAATTGCTTGCGCAGCCGCGCGGTAAGATTTTGCCCGATGGACGAGGCCATCCTGAGTTCAACATAGGACAGGAGGGCGTTGAGTATACCGAGAACAATAATCACTGAGGCCGAAAAAAGAATTACTCCGATCACGCTATGATGCTGACCGGCCGGGATTTGACCACCGCTAAGGTGATCGAAAAAGCTGATAAAGCCGCCCAGGAAAGGGAAGGCCGTATCCGGGTCAATAGGAGACTTCCCGGCGGGCGGGGCGATCTTATCCAGTATCCACTTGAGTGGAAAAGCATTAAAAATGGCGGCATTGACCTGCGCGAACGCCATGAGTATCGCAACTACAACACGAAAACGGTCGCCTTTCAGATTGCGCCACATGAAACCTAGCATAGTACGTCTCTCCTTACTTGTCTTTCCCTTATTCTTCTAAAAGGCAGGCTGCTATTTCATCTAACATGGACGACAGTTCTTTGGGTCGCGGGCTGTTCAGTCGATTAGCACGCCGTGTGGCGATTTTGAATATGAGCGCGGCCTCGTAGAGACGCGAACGCTCAAGGATGCCATCAATGGAGGCAGGTGTTGCACCAGCTTCCAGCATGGCCTGGCGATAGGTGCTGGTGAATATTTGCGCGGCCCCTTCAAACCACTCGCGCATACCGGGATTGTGATACCATAGCCCACTGGGGCGCAGGTAGGCCAGGAAGTAGCCCACGTCCAGCGCGGCATCCGCCATACAGAAGCCATCAAAATCGACGACGAATACCTGGTGACTGTGGAAAAGCAACTGGCTCGACTTGAACCCACCGTGCGCGGGCCGGTAGCTATCCGGCTGGATAGTTTCCAGGCGCGCCGCCAGGTCCTGCGCGAGTCGCTGCACTTCCTCTGCCTGCGCCGCGTTGCGACTAGCGATCAGAGCGGCGCGGTCGCGGGCGCGCTTCGCCTCTTTCGCGCCCGTGCGAGGAGAACCTTCGGCGGGGCGAACCGCGCTGCTGTGCAGGCGCGCCAGTGCTGCGGCTGTCAGGCGTAATTCCTCCACCGGGAGAGCAATCGAGCTGATTGCGCCGCCTGGCCCTCGCTCGAGGCGGGGTTGCAGCGCGCGCGTGCCGGTCAGCATATGCTCGTCCGCGCTCGCCGGTTGCACTGCTTCGTTGAACGTCAAACCAATCTCATCAACGATGCCCAGGGGGCGCGGCAGGAGCGGTGTGCTATATGCCAGTCCTATCAGTGAACCGCCCAGCTTTGTCACCTGTTCATCATAGAGCCGCTGTTGCAGCGCCTGCACCGAACGCGCCTGGCGCGGGTCGGCGTAGACTTTGCCGAAGATCGTCAGGTGTCTTTGCTCCTCGTGCTGGTTGTGGGCAACGGTGAGACGATAGCGAATGACGCAGCGATTGCCCGGTTTGTAGCGCACCGGTTCGGCTACGACTTCTTTGAGCGACCATGCCTCGTCTTGCAGATGTGCGCGCGCCGCCTGCTCGATGGCCTGGAATACCTGACTTGAGCTAATATCGCAGCTTGCGGCGAGCGCGGGTAGGCCGCTATCGGCGGGGAACGCCTGCACTGATAGCCCGATAGCATCCACGCGCAAGACGCCCGATGGCTGTACCTCTAAGGCTGCCTCATGCGCCTGCGCTTCACTGAACTGGATGGCCGCTCCATCAAGAGCCTGCTCATCGAGTGTCAGGCTAACCGAACGATGTGGGTCGCGCGCGTGTTCGCTCGGGCGCTTTCCCACCTCATCGACCGCGTAAATCACGGCCAGCCCGCGCGCTGGTTTACGCCTCAAGTAGCGCACGAACAGGCCCGGCGTTTGAGCCGCGCCGGGCAGCAAAGGACGACCCGCGCGTTCAAACAGCAGCGTCAGGATGCCGGGCAGATCCAAGATCGATACTCCGGCGTTTGCGGAAGGCGCATTCATATGAGTAACTTCCTTTCTCTCCCCAGCGTTTCCACCAGTTCAACCAGCGCGGAATCCGCGCCCGGTACGCCGCGAAAGCCTGGGAATGAGTTGACATCTACAATCATTGGCCCTTTGTTCGTCACTAGCAGGTCAACTCCATACAGGCGCAGGTTAAAGACGTGTCCGATTTCATGCGTGATGTCTGCCCACTCCTGCGGCAAGTCTTGCGGCGCAATAAGGATGTCTTCTTTGGGCGCGTTCGGTTCCAGAGGGGTGCGACGCCGTGCCGCGAATATTTGCTGGTCGATTACCCACATTTTAATATCCCAGCCATCGCTCTGCGCATATTCCTGCAACACGATGGGTTCCTGGCTCCAATCGACTGCCAGCGCTTCGAGCGCGGCGCGGCTGCGCACAAAATCTACCAGGTCGCCGCGATGGCTGTAATAGCTTTTGATGATGACCGGAAAGGCCAGCGTCGCAAGGAAGGTTTCATCGGCCAGCAGGCTTGCCAGCGTCGCGTAATGCCAGGTGCGCGGCCAGGGGAGATGCGCTTCGTGCATACGCTGCGCCATCAAGACGCGGTTCTGGCAGGCCACCGAAGATGCCCAGCTATTGACGACCAGCGCGCCTTTTTGTTCCAGCGCGTGCGCTACTTCCAAAGCCTGGGGAGCGTGCGACTTGAGCAGGTAGAGATCGGCTTGCGGGTGGCGTTGCTCCTCTTGCAGAGCCTGCTCCCCCGTCAGCGCGCGCACATCCAGCAGGCGCACATCGTGTGTCGCGCTTAATTGGTGCAATGCCACCGCAATAACCGGGTGATGCGGTGTTTCCGGGTTATCCATAATCAGACAAATGCGCATGACATTCTTCCTTGTCTACTCGCGTATGGAAGCCGCGAGGTTTTTCTGATTCGTCGTATCGTGAGTCGTAGCTTGAGCTGCCGCTTCTAATGGTTTTTGTGCCGACATTGATTGTTCCAGGCGAGCTTTTTTGCGCGATTGAGCTTCGCGGAGTTGGCGCGCTCGCCCCGCGTTCAGGTCGCGCCGCATCTCCGCTCGTTTGGCCGCGTGCAAGACATATTCGGAGACACGCACCACCGCGCGTGGGACGCGCCCAAAACTGGGAAAGGCATTGATGTCGAGGATGGCCGGTCCCTGGGGCGTATCCACGATATCTAACCCGTAGATGTCCAGGCCGAAAAGCTTGCCAACCTGCAAGGCCAGTTTGCGCACCTGCGGAGTCAAGGGTACAAAATGCTCGCTCACATCTCCATGCAATATAGATTGTTTGGCAATGGCCGCGTACACTTCAGTGCCGGTGACATACACCTTTATATCAAAGCCTGCGTTCTCCGCGTAACGCTGCGCCAGGAAAAAGCTCTCGCCTGCTTCCGCGATCTCCAGTGCCGTCAGTTCATCCGGGCTGTTCAAACGATAAATGCCTTTGCAGGAACTGCCGTTGCTCGGTTTGACTACGATAGGATAGTCTTCGGCGGGAATCTGGTGCAGCAGGCGTGGGTGGGAGACGAAATAGGTTTCGGGAATAGGCAAACCATGCGCGCGCGCGAAAGCCACCGCCACCGCTTTATCGCGCACCAGGCTAATAG
>DASTKD010000329.1:0-5944 GCA_035716135.1 Ktedonobacteraceae bacterium | reverse complement strand
GGGGCCATCGGCCATTGCGATAGCTACCGCCCTGTTCAGTTCGATAACCGGCGAGGGCGTCATTTTCAGCAGGACACCATAGAGGGCGGCGATCTGCGTCCAGTCCGTGTCTTCTGAGCGCGCCGCCTGCGCATGTAACGCGCTAATCGCGGCCTGTATCTGGTACGGTCCCGCCTTTTTCATGCGCAAGGCTCGCTCCAGCAGTGTCGCGCCCTCCTGTATCTCTGGCTGATTCCAGAGCGCGCGATCCTGTTCTTCCAGCAGCACAAGTTCGCCCTCTGGTCCAACGCGCGCCCTGCGCCGTGAGTCGATCAACAACATTAGCGCGAGCAGGCCCAGCGCCTCCGGCACCTCGTCTAACAGTTTCTCCTGTGTGAGTAGTGTGGCTAACACGCGCGCAAGCCGGATCGCTTCGTCGCAGAGTTCCCGCCGTATCAGTTCATTGCCACTGGTAGCGGTGTATCCCTCATTAAAAACCAGGTAGATGACATAATAGACAGCTTCGACCCGTTCCCCCAGCACTTCGTTTGGCGGCACGCGATACGGAATGCCGGCATCGCGTATCTTGCGTTTGGCCCGCACGAGGCGTTGCGCCATCGTAGGGAGCGGCACCAGAAAGGCATTAGCGATCTCAGGAGTCGCTAACCCGCCCAGCGTGTGCAGCGTCAGGGCTATCTGCGCATCCAGGGCCAGGGCGGGATGACAGCAGGTAAATATCAGCTTGAGACGTTCATCAGGGATCGCTCGATCTTCCATCTCCGCGAATTCCTCCTGTGTATCCTGCTCTGCCAGTTCTTGTAAAAGAGCCTGTTTGCGCGCCAGGTTGCTGGCGCGGCGCAGGCGGTCAATGGCTTTGTTGCGCGCAGCAGTAGTAAGCCACGCGCTCGGATTGCGCGGAATGCCCTCCAGCGGCCAGCGTTCGAGCGCTACGAGCATAGCGTCCTGCAACGCATCCTCGGCCAGCTCAAAGTCCCGCACGGAACTGATGAGCGAGGCCAGGATGCGCCCGCCTTCCGCGTGAAAGGTGTCGGCCACAGCCCGCTGTATCGCGTCCATTTTCACCAGCCGCTATTACTCGAACTCCATGACTGGTCGAATCTCAATGGAACCATCGCTGGCTCCGGGAATCTTTGCCGCCGCCGCGATAGCCTCGTCGAGATTCTTACAGTTCAGCAGGTAATACCCGCCAAGCTGCTCTTTCGTCTCGGCAAACGGGCCATCGGTGGTCAGCGTCTTCCCGTCGCGCACGCGCACGGTTGTCGCGGTCTGCGTTGGCATGAGGGCTTCCCCGCTCTGCATTTCCACCGCGAGCTTCCGAAATTCGCCATCCAGGGCGCTGTAAGCCTGGTATTCCTCCGCCAACTGCTGCTCGCTCCATTTGGAGTGAGCCACCTCATCTTGATAGATCAGCAACAGGTAACGCATGATGTACCTCTTTCTCTATATCAGAATAATGGAAAGACGTTCAATCTCGCCCTTCTATTAGTACGACGAACGGTTTCCAGGGAAATCGACATGGGTCTCCGCCCTTGCGGGTGATTTGTAGCTTTCTCCCGACGTTTTGATCTGGAAGGCGACCGCAAGGATGGAAAAAGGAAGGCGACCGCAAGGGTCGCCTCTACTATGAACGGGCCTGGGGAGCCTTTTCGTATCGTAGTAGAGGCGACCCTTGCGGTCGCCTTCCAGCCCCAGACACCTCTTTTCACCCTGAAGGATAGAGATTCATCGACATCTTGCTTTAATATAACCTACAATGTAGCATATAGTATCAAAGAATACATACACACCATCCCAGGAGACAACCCTTATGGAAATGGAAATCGAAGCCGGGCAGCCAGCGCAACAGGTTGAAATCGACCAGGAACGCCAGGTCAAAGCAAAGGCGTATGCCCGGATACGTCGCCGCCTGTCATATATCAGTATGGGCATAGCGGCAGCAGGTGTGTGTCTGCTGCTGTTTACAGGTATCGCCGGGTGGTTGCGCGACCTGTTGCGCTCGCTCGACTGGCAGCCGGTGCATGGCTGGTTTCCCCTGCAAGTATTATGCTTTTTTCTGATCGTGATGCTGATCTATGAAATCGTCACTGCGCCGCTCGGCTATTATGGCTTCAGGCTTTCGCATCGTTATGGCCTTTCGGTCATGACCATCAAAAGCTGGCTGCGTGACCTCTTTGTCGGGCTGCTGTTAGAGCTTGTGCTGGGCATTGCCGCGTTTGAGTTTATCTACTGGTTGCTGGCGGCGCAGCCGGATAGCTGGTGGCTCTGGGTTGCGCTGGCCCTGCTCTTCTTCTCGGTGATAATGGCGAATCTCGCGCCGGTGCTACTCTTCCCGCTTTTCTACAAGTTCCGTCCCTTGCCGGAGGGCGAATTGACGCAGCGTTTAATGGCGCTGGCGAAACGCGCTAATACGCGCGTGCGCGGCGTCTATACCTTCGACATGAGCCGTAAGACGACGGCAGCCAACGCCGCGCTGATGGGCCTGGGCAACACGCGCCGCATCGTGCTGGGCGACACCATGCTTGACCGCTACAGCAACGAAGAAATCGAAGTCGTGCTGGCTCACGAACTGGGCCACCATGTGCATCACGACATTTGGAAGCTGATTATCAGCCAGTCGCTCATCACGCTGGCTGGCCTGTACCTGGCGAATGTCATATTTCACCAGGTTGTAGACACACACCATCTCTACGCGGGGTTCGCGGATACCGCCACCATTCCTTTATTGCTCGCGCTCATGGCGCTTTTCGGCTTCATCGTCATGCCACTCAACAACGGCTTCAGTCGCTACGTCGAATACCACGCCGACGAATACGCGTTGCAATCCACGCGTATGATCGAGCCATTCAAAAGCGCCATGACCCGCCTGGCAAACCAGAACCTGTCCGACATCGCGCCCTCGCCCATCATCGAATTTCTCTTCTACGATCACCCCTCCACCGGCAAACGCCTGAAACACGCCGGTGATTTTGTTCTACGACTTTAATGCTTGCATCAACGCGGCCAATTTCGGCCCGGCCTGGTCGGGTGAGCCGGCGGGCATTGACAGGATTGGCTCATCGACGCCTGCCGCGACCCACTGGTCGAGACGGGCGACGATCTCTCCAGGTGTTCCTATGATTGAGTTGGAGTCGAGCAGTTTGGGCGTGACTGCCGCGATGGCTGTTTGCATCCCCGACTTCCAGCCCTCCTTTACTGCTTCAACCTCGTTGCCGAAGCCGTTGCGCGTCAGCATCTGAGCGTAATAGACGCCCATCCTGCCAATATAGTAGGCCAGCGGCATAGCGGCCTTCATGCGTGCCTCCTGGCGTTCCTCGCCGGTCGCGTTCTCATCGAGGATGTATGAGGTGATATAAGGAGCGATAGCCGCGCTGTGTGGGGGACGCCCGGCAATGCGCGCGCCCTCGTCAAGCTGCTGGCGCAGTTCGCCCCACTTGTTGCTCGGCCAGTAGACGGGCAGCACACCGTCAGAGATTTCGCCAGATTGCAACACGTTCTTTGGCCCCATTGCCGCGATATAGATGGGTATGTCTTTGCGCACCGTCTTGAAGCGCAGCGTGAAGCCGCGTTCGAGGTTGAAGAACTCGCCATGATAGACTAGCTTTTCGCCGCGCAAGATCATGCGAATAATCTCAACATATTCGCGCGTGCGCTGCACCGGCTTCTGGAATGGCACGCCGTGCCAGTGTTCAATCACCTGCGCCCCTGACGGCCCCAATCCCAGGATAATGCGTCCTCCGGAGCGCTCATCTAGCGTAGCAACGGTGCTGGCGATGACTGCGGGAGAGCGTGAATAAATATTAGCGATGCCCGCGCCGATCTTGATGCGTTTGGTCGCGCGCACCAGGTCGGCCATCGAGGTAAAGAGTTCATAGCCCCAGGACTCGCCCAGCCAGATAGAATCGTAGCCCAGTTCGTCGGCAATTTTGACTTTCTCGATAACTTCGTCCCAGGCGGCAGGAAAATTGGGCGCATCGGCCATCAACCCGATGCGGTCACTATATGCTCTCGTCATGCCTTTGCTCCATGCTTGCTAAATATCGTAAAGCGGTACAGTTCAGTATACCATAGAAGCGCCGCGTCAGTTGTCATCCTGAGCGCAGCGAAGGATCTCTCCCGCCCACAGAGATCCTTCGCTGCGCTCAGGATGACAGGTGATGGGCATGTCTCTGCCCCGCTCACATTCCTTGCATAGTACTTTCATATGTGTGAGCATCGGCACGTTGGTTCGTTCAATCTAATGGTATGGTTCAATCAACTACCTGGAGTTGAGGGTTCAGAGACGTGTAGGGTAGGGGCGACCCTTGCGGTCGCCCTGGCCCACTTGACACTCCCGTATTTGACCAGTTATTCTTTTTGATAGAACATTATTTCGCATTGGAGGTATGGTTATGAGCGCCGATTTCGCGCACCTGCACGTACATACTGAGTATTCGCTGCTGGATGGCTTTAGTCGCACAAAAAAGCTGGTGCAGCAGGCTAAGGCGCTGGGAATGCAGCACCTTGCGATAACCGATCATGGCGCGATGTATGGCGCGATAGAGTTTTACAAGGCGTGTAAGGCGGGCGGCATCAACCCCGTTATCGGCATCGAGGCGTATCTGACCGAGGATATGCAGGACCACTCCAAACGCTACAGCGACGACTATCACCACTTGTTATTGCTGGCGAAAAACAATACCGGCTATAACAACCTGATGAAACTGACCACCATTGCCAACACCGAAGGCTATCACTTGCGCCCGCGCATGGACAAGAAAGTGCTGGCAAAGTACGCGGAAGGCTTGATTGTCACATCCTCCTGTCTCTCCGGCGAGATTCCTAAAAAGCTGCTCAAAGAGCAACAGGATGAGGCGTATAAGATGGCGCGCTGGTATCAAGATGTCTTCGGGCCGAAAAACTTCTATTTGGAAATACAAGAACATCACGGCATTTTTGAGGATGGCAACCCTTCACCACAGGGACAACTCAATCAATTACTCTATCAAATGCATAAGGATTTGCGGATTGAGATGGTGGTAACGAACGACCTGCATTACGTTGATGCGCACGATGCTGCTTCTCACGATGTGCTGCTGTGTGTGCAGACGGGCAAGCAGTTGAACTCGCCCAAACGCATGAAGTTCGATAGTCATGAATACTACCTAAAATCCCCGGAAGAGATGGCGCGCCTCTTCCCCGACTTGCCCGAAGCTATCACGAATAGCGTGCGTATCGCCGAACAGTGCAACGTCGATCCACTGGCCTACAAAGCGCGCCTGCCCAACTACAGCATTCCCCCTGAATACGCTTCGCAGCGCGACTTTTTGCGCTCCCTGTGTATTGAGGGCGTCGCGGAACGCTTTGGCGATGTGACCGAGCAGATTGAGAAGCAGCTTGACTATGAAATAGACCTGATTGCGCAAAAAGGCTTCGTGCCGTATTTTTTGATCGAATGGGACTTTGTCAACTATGCGCGTTCGCGCGGCATTCGCTGTTCGGCGCGTGGTTCTGCCGCCGGCAGCCTGATGGCCTATACATTGGGCATCACCAACGTTGATCCTCTGCGCTACCAACTGCCCTTTGAACGCTTCTTCAACCCGGAACGCGCGGATATGCCTGATATAGACATGGACTTCCCCGATGATCGCCGTGAAGAAGTCATCGAGTACGTGGCGCGTAAGTATGGCAACGACAGCGTAGCGCAGATGGTGACGTTCAACACGATGGCTGCCAAAGCCTCAGTCAAGGATGTGGCGCGCGTCATGGGCGAGCAGGAAGTGGGAGACCGCATCACGCGCCTCATCCCGACCGGCCCCAAAGTCACGCTGCAAGGCTCGCTGGATACAGTCAGGGAACTGGCGGACCTGTATAAAGAGAGTAAGCCCGCGCAGGAGATTATCGACCAGGCCTTGAAGCTGGAAGGCTCGGTGCGCTCCACGGGCGTACACGCAGCGGGCGTGATTGT
>DASTKD010000328.1:0-9501 GCA_035716135.1 Ktedonobacteraceae bacterium | reverse complement strand
TTTGACGCGCTTGCTATAGATTGGCTTTCAAATTTTTTCGCCTTTGGCTGTAGGAGCAGGCAGCGTTCTCTGTTACTATGAATTGTATAATGCATGTGTATATTGAAAACTGTAGAAAAATGTATGCGATGCTGCTGGTTTCTTAGCCAGAGGAGGGTGTGATGGCACTCCTGGATATAATCATCATGCTGGTAGTATTGGACATTGCTGCTATGCGTTGGGGCGTAAGCAGTCTGGATGGTCTCGACAGCCCCGAATGGGAGCGGCGGCAAAACTGGTTAGCTTTCCATTAGATTCACTGGATACTCTATGCGAAATAGTCAATTGAGCGGTTCAGAAGTAGTGTCATCGACAACTGCATCAACCGAAACATCATTAACGCCCGGCTCCACTGCTGCGCCTCAACCAAAGCGACTGGTCATTATCCTGTCACTGCTCTCGCTGTATATCCTGTGGGGCGGTACGTATCTGGGAATGCGCGTCGCGCTGGAAGGCTTTCCGCCCTTTTTTGTGGCGGGCTTTCGCCAGTTGATAGCGGGTATTATCCTGTATGTTTTCCTGCGGTCGCGTGGCGCGGCTCGACCAACGCGCGCGCAATGGTTAGGCGCGGCAATCGTGGGCGGCTTATTGCTGGTCGTCGGCAATGGTGGTGTTGTCTTCGCCGAGCAATGGGTTTCGTCGGGGCTGGCGGCGCTGGCGCTGGGCGCGATTCCACTGTGGGCGTCCCTGTTCTCTGGCCTGTTTGGGCGCTGGCCCCGGCCTATCGAATGGTGCGGGCTGGCAATAGGTTTCGCCGGACTGGTGTTGCTAAACCTGGAGAATGGTCTGCACGCGAACCCGCTGGGCGCAATCGTGTTGCTCATCGCTCCCATAAGCTGGGCGCTCGGCTCCATCTTGAGCCAGCACATGCCCAGCCCAAAGGGTCTGATGGCGAGCGCAGCGCAGATGCTCGTCGGCGGCGTAATGCTGTTCATCGTAGGGTCGATCGCCGGCGAGCGCATGACCGCGTTCCCCGGCCCGCGCGCGCTGGTAGCGATGGTCTACCTGATTGTGGGTGGCTCGCTGGTAGGCTTCACGGCCTATGGCTTCCTGCTGCGCAATACGCGACCCACGCTGGCAACCAGCTATGCCTACGTCAATCCACTCGTCGCGGTTGGCCTGGGCGTCGCCCTGGCCGGCGAGCATATCACCCTGGCCGGTGTGCTGGCGATGTTCACCATCCTGTCCGGTGTCGTGCTGGTCACGATGGGTAAAGAGCGGGGCCGCGCTCATTGATTTACGATTTCCCCACATTAAACCGAAAGTGCGCAATATCGCCGTCCTGTATTACGTATTCTTTGCCTTCGAGACGTTGCAAGCCCTTCTTAGCGGCTGCGGCAAATGAGCCGCCGGAGGCCATGAAGTCGTCGTAGCGCGTCACTTCGGCGCGAATGAAGCCGCGCTCGATGTCGGAGTGAATCTTGCCGGCGGCTTCGGGAGCTTTCGCGCCCTTTGTCACGGTCCAGGCGCGTACCTCGTCTTCACCTGCTGTGAGGAAGGTAATCAGGTTGAGCAGGCGATAGCCGACCTGGATGACACGATCCGCGCCCAATCGGGGCAATCCAAGCGATTCGAGGTATTCTGCCGCGTCCTCTTCCGGCAACTCGGCCAGTTCGGCTTCAAGGCTGGCGGAGACGGCGGCTACTTCCGCGCCTTCGGCTTTCGCCCGCTTTGCGATGGTGGCGATGCCTTTAAGCTCACCTTCCTGTTGCGCAGGGTCAACATCCTCGCCTGCCGCGATGCGTTCCAGCAGATCGTTGGCCGCGCCCAGCACATCCTCGCTGACATTCAGTACGTACATGCGCGGTTTCAGGGTGAGCAGGAAGAGTTCGCTGAGTACGGCGCGGTCCTGCGCGAGGAGTTCGACCGAGCTTACCGGCCTCAAATCGTTGAGAGCTTCCCGCAAGAGTTGCAGGACATCGAGTTCCTGCTGGTACTTCTTATCGCCCGATTTGGCAGCCTTTCTGGTGCGTTCGATACGTTTTTCGACGGTGGCGAGATCGGTCAGCGCCAGTTCCGCGTTCAGGCTGTCCAGGTCGCGGTTGGGGTCTAGCGTGTCGTAGATGTGTGGGACGTTGCTATTCTCAAAGGTGCGCAGCACGATAGCCAGCGCGTCGGCGTTGCGAATATGCCCGATGAACTCGGCGCTCAACCCCTCGCGTTTCTCGCCATCCCCGTGTCCAGCCTGCCCGACGCCCGCCACATCCACAAATTCAACGGTGGCATAGGTGGTCTTTTTGGGATGGAAGATCTCAGCCAGTGGCTGCAAGCGCGCGTCCGGCACCTGCACAACCGCAAAATTGGCCTGCACCGTGCTGGTCGCGTAGCCGCTCACAGGCGCGCCAGCCCTGGTGATTGCGTTAAACAACGAAGTCTTGCCGCTCTGCGGTAGACCGATAATTCCTATAGTCAATGCCATAATAATAAACCTCTTCCGCTATAATCGGTGCCAGGGCATTCAGGAGTTGTCATCCTGAGCGAAGCGAAGGATCTCTTGCCGGGCCGAACGGAGACCCTTCGCTTCGCTCAGGATGACAAGGCGTGTCAGTACCTTGCCGCCGCCCTGGTATCCTCGTGGCCCTGGCAACTTGACTTGACGTTATCTCAACGAACTATTACAATATGCTTGTCTGAAATGCGTTTCCCACAAGCTGGAGGGTAGCTTTTATGCCATTGTACGAGTATTACTGCTCGGACTGCAAATCTAAATTCGAACTGCTTGTCAGCCACCAGTACGCCGATGATGTCGTGTGCAAGAAATGTCACGGCGAAAAGGTGCGCCGCCTGCTCTCCGTCTTTGCTCGCACGAGTGGCGGCAACGAAGAGAGCGCCTACGAAGACACGAGCGCGTCGATGGGCAGTTGTGGCTGCGGCAACGGCGGCTGCGGCTGTCATTAAGCAAGGTCTACTACATGTTCAACAAAGTCAGCTATCGAGGTGGTGTGGTAGAGGGGAGCATCATCTACACGCTGGGTCGGCTGGGAGCGCTGATTACGCCCGCCTTCTTCCCCGGCTGGCTTTTCATTCTCGCCCCCCTGCTTTTCTTAACCCTGCAATTTCTCATCGCGCCCCTGTGGGCCACGCGCCGCCTACAGTCTACCAAACGCGAGCGATTAAGTAAACGGTTATGGCTACTTGGGCCACGCCTGGCCGCTATTTGCTTCGCTATCGATGTGGTGATCTCGCTCACGATGGGCCTGGCGATCTTTACCTTCACCAGCACCCAGCAAGGCCCCGCCCTCTATCGTTTCTTCGCCAGCGGCCCCAACCATCTGAGCCTGCTCGATTTTGGCTTCTACGAACTACGAACTATCGCGCTCTTGCTGGCATTCCACACCCTCACGGTGGTCTGCACAAGGTTGGGGCAAGGCGGATTCTTGCGGTTTACGATGCCTGCAGGGGGGAATCGAGTAACATTATAAAATTTTTTGTGTCCGTAGGTAAATTGAGCATTTTAATGCAAAGTTCATTTGTTCTATGATATACTCTCATCGAGACAAACTGAGGGATTCTAATCTAGCCCCAAAAATAACGCTGTAGAGGTGGTCAATTATGGCTTATACAGCCGCAGCAATGCTTAAAGCGGCTCGTGAAGGTTTACTTGAGATTGGCTATCAAAGTGATCTACTTCAGGAGAACTATAGCTATGTTGATATGCTTGCTCAAGATGAACCTCTGCGCCAGATAGACCTGGCTGCTTTTGCTCAGGAACCACCAGATTACCGGAGTGCCTGTATAGGTATTGCCATTCCTCCTCATAAAGGTGCTAGAGCTATCGCAAATTACCGCGCACTGGGTGCCTTGCAGATTCTTGCTTTTTATCCTGAGACACAAGAAGTTTACAGATGGAAGATACAGGGCCAGGGTGAACCTGTTTTGGTTGAACGTATCGAAGCAGACCATTTACGCAACGCCATAAAGACGAATCGTGAAAAATGGAAACCTGAACAGATACTACGTGCTAAGTCAATCCATTTCAGCAGTGAACCCATTCAGCTTGATTTTTTTGACGTGGGGTTGATTCCAACGCTTGAAGATGTTGTGCATAAAAAGTTAGACAGACTACTGAATGAGGTTATAGCTTCCTGCGAAGCAATTTATAATGAGCATCATACAAATAAGCTAGATTATAATGCACTTTTCCGTCTCATATTTCGATTGATCGCAGCCAAGCTTCTCGGTGATAGGCAATACTCGGGTAATTGGTTAAGTAGTGATGTGAATGAAGTTATCAAAGAGGTTGAAGCATTCTACTTCCAGCATATACCTGCTGAAAGTGTCTTAAATGATAGGTATGTACAAGCAAAGGCCTGGGATAAAATCCGAACGGCTTTTTCTTTCCGCAATCTTTCAGTTGGAGCGCTAGCGTATGTGTACGAGAATACTCTCGTTAGCCCGGAAACCCGCAAAGTTTACGGTACTCATGCTACGCCGCCACAAATCGCGGAATATATTGTACAAAATCTTCCCATTGATGAACTTCCATTTGAAGAGCGACGTATATTTGAGCCGTTTTGTGGACACGCTCCTTTTCTAACTGCGGCTCTTGGGCGGCTCCGTTCTTTGCTTCCATCAAACATGGAAATGAGCAGCAGACATGAATACTTTGTGCGCATGTTGTCCGGTATGGAAGTGGACTCTTTTGCCTGTGAAGCAGCGCGTAATAGTTTAATTTTGGCCGACTATCCTAATCCTAATGGGTGGCGTATTGCCAATGATAATTTTTATACCTCACCTGATTTGAATGAAGTTTTAGCAGATGCTCGTATAGTTCTCTGTAATCCACCCTACGAAGATCTTAAAACAGTCGAAGCCTTGCATCGAATCTTGCAACATCCACCTAAAATGCTTGGGCTGGTTTTGCCCAGAGTCTTTGAGGATGGACAAAGTTATCGCGAAATCAGAAAGCAAATCAGATCGCTGTACGACACTATTACGACAGTTGAATTACCTGATAATGCGTTCAATTATTCCGATGCTGAGACAGTTCTTTTACTCGCTCACGGTCAACGCACAAACAATCCCGCCTGGAGATCAGTTTCAGTAGTTGGAAAAGATTTCCGAAAATTTATACATACAGGGAAGGTGACATCGAGTTTAGACGTTCCAGTTAGCTTTAACTATGACGGATTTAATAGTAGCTTTCGATATAGCCTGTTACAATCCATATGGATTGGGTTAAAATCTTTACGACGATTAAGTGAAATAGCTGAGGTCCATCGAGGGATTGAGTACAATATCCCTTTTGAGGAAAACAGAGAGAAACTTGTTTCAAACGAACCACGTCCAAGATTTGTCAAGGGATTAGCGCGTGTTACCGATGACTTTGAACCATATGCTACAGAACATTTTGTTTATCTAAACGTCAGTTCTGAAATAATGCGGGGGAAGGCATATGAACTCCCATGGGAGAAACCAAAGTTGATAGCAAATGCAGTGCGACTGAGTAGGGGACATTGGACTATTGCAGCGGCAATCGATGAGCAAGGATTAGTATGTTATCAGAATTTTCACGGAATTTGGCCCAAAAATGGTTTTCCTATAGAGGTTATTGCAGCCATATTAAATAGTCCAATTGCAAACGCCTTTCTTAGTACGCATCAAACATCACGTCATAATAAGAAAGGGACGATTGATAAGATCCCCATTCCTAATTTTAATTCTTCTCAAGTCAGCCTTATTGTCTCTCTTGTTCGCGAATATATGTCTTACCGCAAACAATGGCTGGAGCAACCAGAGCAGGCTGATTACTTTGAGAGGCGTTGCCGTGGCTTATTAAGACAGATTGATGTGGAATTGCTTGGAGCATATAACCTTCCAATATATCTTGAACAAGAACTTATTAAGTATTTTGAAGGTTCTAAACGGCCGGGGTCGATATCATCGACACCGCTACAGTCATCATCGGCGAAAAGGCTTCATACTTCTATCATTAGGATTGAAAATATTAGAAATGAAGGTGGCGATAGCTATGTGGATGCGGTAATAACTAACTGGAACCCGCATCAAATAGTTTCTATTCCTTTTTCGCTTGTTCCCGCGAACCTCTGGCAAGAACTTAGTCAGGATACACACTTACTAGCTAAAGTGAATATCGGGACTAGCAATGCTGAAGAGCTTATTTTTGAGGATATAACGCTGGCTCCAGAGCCAAAGGCTTATGATGAACTTGCCTGAACTTGCTATTTTAGATGTTGGTCAGGGAAACTGTGCAATTCTTCAGGATACTAAAACAGTAACTGTCATAGATTGTCCACCCGGTATAGTTTCCCGACTTCTGGCAGCCAGGCGTTGGCTGCCAGGATCAGCTTTTGCGCGCGTAACGTTCCCTGTGGAGTTGTGAGTGTGATGCCAGTATCTTCTATGACAATGCCAGTGAGCGGACTCTTTTCATAGAAAATGGCCCCGGCCTGCTCTGCCAGGCGCGCAAGGCCGGTGACGAAGCGCACCGGCTGTATTTCGGCGTTGGCCGGGAAATAGGCACCGCCAAAGTAGACCCTGCGCAGGCGGAGCGGTAGTTCATCGCGTTGGATAAACGTTGTAGTCCAGCCATCTTCATTCAGCAATCGCGCGCTTTCGAGGATTGGACCAAGTTCCTCCGCGCTGGCTGCTAACTTATAGCTGCCGTTGCGCTGGTAATCACAGCGCCATTTCTGATCTTCCAACTCCTGCACGAACGCTTCGATGCAGGCGTGATTGGCAATGGAAAAAGCCCACGCGCGCCGCGCCGCCTCGCGTCCCTGACTCTTGATAGCGTGCGCGTACAATTTAGTGGTGCCGTCTGCGATAAAACCGCCGTTGCGCCCGCTCGCTGCTGCCGCGATGCTACGCGCTTCCAGCACGCGCGTCTTGATACCTGCGCGTGCCAACCAGAGCGCGGCTGCCGTACCCGTAATGCCCGCTCCAACAATGGCAATGTCTGTTTCCTGTATGCCCTGTAACGGCTCGCGTCTTGTATATGGCGAATTTGAGGCGCGAAAATCGGCCTACCAGAAAGATGTGCTGCTCAAGATGGGTTTTCCTTGTCTGTGGGCCGGATGCCCGCGAGGGGCATCCCTACATATCCAGGTGTCCCCTTGCCCCCGCTCGCCATTTGGAGGGGTGGGGGATGGACCATCCCGTTATGTAGGGATGCCCCTGGTGGGCATCCGGCGTCGCTTGGCGAGCAACTACTGGCCTCTATAGTAACATATTTCGCAAATATGCAAAAAAACCGTTACATTTGACCTCTCCTTTCAGAGAGGGATATGTTAAAATAGGAGTGCAACTTCCCCGGATTTTATTGTTACCTGGTAGTTTTTCATGCAGATTCATTCCGCGACAGGAGAACGTATCTTTATGAACGACAAAAGGCGTAGCACTCACCTCGTAACCCGCGTCGGTATTTCAAGCATTGTGATGCTGGCATTGATGGCGCTGATGTCACCATCGGTATTTGCGCAGCGTGCTAATGACGACTCTTCGCTGGCGCCATTTAAGCATGTTTTCGTGATAATGATGGAGAATACCAGTTTCTCAAGCTTGATCGGCAATCCAAACGCGCCGTGGATTAACCGCGCCGCGAAAACCTACGGGTTTGCGACGAACTACACGGGCGTTACTCACCCCAGCCAGCCCAACTACATCGCGTCTACCTCCGGCTCGACCAATGGCGTTACCGGCGATAGCACGGTAACAATCGACGTACCCAACATCGTTGACCAGCTTGAGGCGCATGGCAAGACCTGGAAAGCCTACATGCAGTCGATCTTTGCCAACGGCAATACCAACAAGCTGGCCGATTCGGCGGGCAACCAGTTGTATGAGCGCAAGCACAATCCCTTTGTCTCATACCTGGACGTACAAACCAACCCGGAGCGTATGCAGAATGTCGTGGGATTGGAACGCTTCTACGACGATCTGGCGAACAATACAGTGCCTGACTATTCCTGGATCAGCCCCGACCAGTGCCATGATATGCATGGGCGCGCAGGCGCTACTACGGCTGACCCTTGCGATTTCAGCCAGGTACAGAGCCTGATTGCGACGGGCGATGCCTTCCTGAAATCGACGGTCAATCGCATTATGAGTTCGCGCGCCTGGACTGGCAATTCCGCCATCTTCATCACCTGGGACGAAAGCGATTTCCCGTTTGGCGATACCAGCGGCTGCTGCGATGCCGTACCTGGTGGCGGTCATGTGGTAACGCTGGTCATCTCGCATAGCGAGGATGAGCATATCACCTCGAATCGCCCCTATAACCACTACTCCATGCTCGTCACTATTGAACGCGCATGGAAACTGGGCTGCCTGGGTTTCACCTGCGATACCACGAACGTGAAGCCGATGCGCGACCTGGTTGAGGACAACGACTAAACATACCGGGGAAGAGAGGTTCGAGGGCGATAGCAAGAGTCTCTACTCTCGCCGTCGCCCTTGCATCTAAAGTGTATTAGCGGTGGAGTTATAATGCGTTGTCTTGTAACGGGTGTCGCGGGCTTTATTGGTTCTCATCTGGCGCAACGGCTGCTTGCTGATGGGCATCAAGTGTGCGGCATCGATGCTTTCATAGAGTATTATCCGCGCCAGATCAAAGAACGCAATCTTGCCGGTCTGCGCTCATGGAAGAACTTTATCTTTGTCGAGGGCAATCTGTTAGATGTGTGCCTGTTCCCCTTGCTCGAAGATGTGGAATGGATTTTTCACCAGGCAGCCCAGGCTGGTGTGCGTACAAGCTGGGGGCATGAGTTTGGCCGCTATGTCGAATGTAATGTGCTGGCAACTCAACGTTTGCTAGAAGTCGCTATGCGCGTGAAATCGCTGCGCCGCTTTGTTTTCGCCTCTTCCTCCTCGGTCTACGGTGATGCCATTGCGCTACCTGTCAGCGAGACGGCCAGTATGCCGCAGCCGCTCTCGCCTTACGGCGTCACGAAGCTGGCAGCGGAACATCTCTGCGCTCTGTACCAGCGCAACTTTGATGTGCCAACCGTATCTCTGCGCTACTTCACGGTATATGGCCCAGGACAGCGGCCAGATATGGCGTTTCACAGCTTCTGCAAAGCCATCCTTGAGCATCAGCCCATTCGTATCTTTGGCGATGGCTACCAGACGCGCGATTTCACCTATGTCTCCGACATAGTCGAGGCCAACATACGCGCCGCCAGTGTGGATGCAGCCGTCGGCCAGATATTTAACATCGCTGGTGGTTCCCGCGCCACCATGCACAATATCATCGCCGCCCTGCGCGAAATGAGCGACCTGCCTGTCCAGGTTGAATTTATCGAGAAGCAACACGGTGATGTGCGCGATACCTTCGCCGATACAACACAGGCGCGGCGCATTCTGGGATACGAGCCGCTTGTGCCTTTACATGAAGGATTGGCCCGTGAGTTCGCGTATATTACATCGCTTTACGAACCAGCGTTCAATAATCCGTAGGGGCGGGGGTGGTGTGGATGTGGGGGGGCTTGATGGCCGCCCGCG
>DASTKD010000327.1:0-13881 GCA_035716135.1 Ktedonobacteraceae bacterium | reverse complement strand
TTGTCCCCACAATCAGATTGACGCGCCCTAAATGCTCGATCGTGAGATGTTGGAATCCTCGAAAGTTGCGAATTTCCAGTGAATTGAGGATCAGATCGCCCATAGTTCGGCCTCCCTCTTGATATTAGCCATAACCATTCTTGCTGCATTATAACATGCCCGAACTCTCTGGCATACATTGCTTTTCACCCTGTGGGATTCTATAATTACCACGAAATGACACAGAAAAGTCAGGCCAGAAAAGTCAATGGAGACAATTTGGAAAGGCAGTTTTACACATGACAGTTGATAGCAGAGCTACGCAAGCCCCTATGACAGCAGAGCCGCTGGATATTCTCGCCCTGTACCGCACGATGGTGACGGCGCGAGTGATGAACGATCTTTTGAAAGTACGCAAGACGCAGGGGAAATTCCCCTTTTATATTGGATGTGCCGGACATGAGAGTATGGCAGCCGTGACCGCCGCGCTCAACCCGGACGATTGGATGTCCCTCTACTACCGCGACCTGGCGGCGTGGCTACAGCGCACAGGCGACATTAGTGGGCCGTTGCGCGAAGCCTATTCGCGCACCAGCGGGCCAATGGGCGCGGGCCGCAACATGCCCTCGCACTACAGCAGCAGGCAGCAACGCATCCTGCCCACGTTCAGCGAAGTGGGCGGGCTGGCTCCGTTCGCTGGTGGCGTCGCTTTTGCCCTCAAAAGGGAGAAGCGCGACGAAATCATCATGTTCACCACCGGCGACGGTGGCGCGGCTACCAACGACTTCAACGCGCTCTTCCGGCAGGCGGCGGTATATCAACTGCCTATCCTGATGGTGGTCGAGGATAACGGCTGGGCCATCACCGCCGCTTCGTCTATCCAGTGGAGCGGTTCATTGGTCGAATGGGCTAAAGGCGGCGGCGTCTATGCCGAAGAAGTCGATGGCACCGATACTATCGCCACCTATCAGGCCAGCGCGCGACTGGTCGAGCATGTGCGTTCCGGCGAAGGTCCCGTTTTGATGCACCTGCGCCTCGGCCTGCTCGACCCGCATTCCAGCAGCACCGACATTAAATCCTATCGTTCCAAAGAAGAGATCGAGGCTACAACCGCTACCAAAGACCCGGTGAAAAACTTTGGTCGCTGGCTCAGCGAAAATGGCTATCTACAGGAAGGCGATAGCGAACGCATACGCAAAGAAATCCGCGCCGAGCTCGAACGCGCCGAGAACGCCGTGCTACAGGAGCCAGAACCAACGGCGGAGCGCATCATGCAGCACATCGTGAACATCCCGGCATGGGTGGAGAATACCCCGCGCGGCACAAAGAGACCGTTGCCGATGCTGGGAGCCATCAACGAAGCATTAGTGGAACTGGCGAAACGCGATGAGAATTTCTTTGTCTACGGTCAGGATGTGGGCAGCCCCAGAGGCGGCGTTTTCGGCGCGACAGCCCACCTCGTGACGCAATTCCCCGGACGCGCCATCAGCAGCCCGTTAAACGAACAGATCATTGTGGGCATTGCGGCGGGCGCGGGTATGCACGACGGCAAAGCACGCTGCGCGGAAATTCAGTTTGTGGACTATCACCAGTCGGCCTCGCAGACCATCCGCCTGGCCGCGCGCGTCTCCTATCAGAGTTTTGGCGATTGGACCGTTCCCCTGCTCATTCGCACCAAGTCGGGCAGTGGCGGCGGTGGCCCCATCTCGAGCGGAGGCGCGGGCGGCGGCGCGTTTGGTCACTCCAACGCCGGCGAGCAATGGTTTACCAGCGTACCGGGCATGATAACCATCTGCCCATCGACACCATTCGATGCCAAAGGTCTGCTGCTCGAAGCCGCCCGCGCGCAATCGCCCGTCGCTTTCCTGGAACGCGGGCGCCTGTATCGCTCAGAGCCGCCCAAAGACGGTTCAGGCAAAATCATCGAGACTATGGCCGAATACTGGAATGTGCCGGACTCTTATTATACGCTGCCCATCGGCAAGGCGCGGCGCGTGCGTATCGGCAGCGGAGCCAGCCAGATCGCCATCATTTGCTGGGGAACAATGGTACTCGAATCCTGCACAGCCGCCGCCGATATCGTCAAGCGTCACGGAGGCGCAATCGACATCATCGATCTACGCACGTTAAACCCCTTTGACGAAGAGGCCGTAGCCAGCGCTGTGCGCGAAGCCAACCGCGTCATCGTCGTCACAGAAGAAACTGACCTGACCAGCTTTGGTCGTCACATCCACTCGTGGATCACGCAAAACTGTTTCTACGATCTCGATGGCACGCCCATCTTCATCTCTGCCCTGCCAGCGCCCGCCGCGCCCTACAACGCGCCAGAGGAGACGGCGTTCTTCCCGACCGCGCAAACCATCGAGCAGCGCATCGAAGAATTGCTGGCAGAGTAAAGCAAGACCACCCCACTCCCCCCGGATGCCCACCAGGGGCATCCCTACATAACATGATGGCTCATCCGCCCGAAACGCGCGATGAGGGATGGGGATAGGGTCGCCCGGTAATGTAGGGATGCCCCTGGTGGGCATCCGGGGGTGGGGCGGTCGCCCCGGCAATCATCTCAACATCGTGAGCAGTTGTTGTCGCAACAATTCCAACGCCTGCAAAGTCTCATCGCGTTCCATCGAAGGGGGAACTTTCCAGCGCACAAAAGCGGCAAACCCCAGCAGCGCGCCATTCAATGCCTCCACCTCCGGCACACTCAAGTAGATACGTGCCTCCACCGCCTGAGACGAGATACCCGTCAAGCGTTGATAGACGCTCTCCAGCAAATGCACCTGTGTTTGGCGTTGTGGCGACTGCGCGGCGGTGCGACGCAAGACCACCAGATAGCCACTGATGATGCTTCTGAGCGCCGCCAGGTCATTCAAGCCGACGGGTACCGTCGGCAGCTCATGCCCCTGTCTCTGGTTCATCCTTTTTTTATCCCCTGCTTCCCATTTGTTCTCCGTCTCTTCTCCCGCCGGGCGTCGTTGTCTCGTCGTTTCCTCGTCCCTTTCTCGTCGTTGTCTCGTCCTTCTATCCCCCAGTTGTCTGCATTCATAAGCGCTTGCGCCTCCTCATGCTTGCCCTCGTCAATTAAGCGCAAGATGCGCTCCCCTCCGCGCTGCATTCGCGCATTGATAAAATCATGCCGCGCGGTGCTGGCAAAGCCGGACAGCCCGCGTTGGGCGGCCTCTCGTTCCAGGTCGATCTGGCGCATGATGCGCGCGACTTCGCTTCCTTGCTCCATGCGTAGTACTCCTTTTCTTACGGCCATTTGTAAAGATCATCCATGAGATACAAAATATCTTTGAGTAAACGATAACCCGATTTGATGCAAAACAGAATGGTGGTATTCCGCCATCTTCCCAACCACTATCCGGCCAACAGCCAACCCACACCGGATAATCACCTATTGTTCCACAGTAAAGCTATTCAACCTGAACAAAACGAGCGAGAAGATATGTTAAAATAAGCGGGAACCAGTGATGCATAAAGGAGGTCAAGATTTAAGATGGATACTTCTAGAAAATCGAATCCGCTCCTTCGCTTTGAACGAGAAAAGCGAGGATGGTCACAGCGTAGAGTCGCAGAGCAGCTAGACACCAGCGAAGACATGATAAGTCGTTGGGAGCGTGGAGAGAGAACGCCGGGTCCCTTTTTTCAAGAAAAACTATGCAGCCTTTTCGGAAAAGACGCCGTAGAACTGGGTTTTATTGAAAGGAACTTCTTACCTGTTAATCAGGGAAATACTTTTCCGACAAGTTTAGATAGCAATGCCGTAAATCTGCAAGAACTAGGTATATTATTCGATGGATCTAAGAGCGCGACTGATGCGTTGACTTCATCATCTGTTTTGACAGATATTGATGTACTTTCGCATTTATCCTCTATCTTGAGTCAATCATCAATGATAGGAGAGAAGGAAATCAATTATTTAGAACAGCAGACAAGATTGTATTGGCGCGCACGCGAGGAATCTATCTTTCCAGCAAGTACCCTGTATAATCGTGTAATCCGTCATATTAATGACATCACCGCCTTTCTCATTCGTTCACTTCTCCCACTCACACGTCAATATCTCTGCGAGATTGTCTGTCGTGCCGTACTGTTAGCAGGGGTATTACTCTATGATATGGGTCAATATGAAAAAGCGCGACAACACTATCTGGTAGCGTCTCAAGCCGCTTCTGAAGCAAACAATTTCATTCTTCAAGCCCTCGTCTGGGGATGGATGAGTTTCACATGGACATACGCCAAACAATATAACGATGCGCTTCACTGCATACAACAAGCCAGTCATTACGTTACTCAAACATCCGATAGCACTGTACAAGCCTGGCTTGGAGCTATAGAAGCGGAAATCCAGTCCCATCTCCAAAATCGAGAGGCATGTCTGCAATCGCTTATCAATATGGAACGTGGATTCGGAACCTCACCTTCTCAAACTATCTCTTATCTTTTCGAATTTAATCCCGTGCTTCTCCTAGGGTATAAAGGAGTTTGCTTACAACACATCTACCAGAAACAACAGCCAGAAACCCATCATTTTTTAGAAGAAGCAAAAGAGGCCCTGGAGCAAGCACTCCAAAGTAATACTCCACTCAAGCGGAAACTCTATTATCTGACTGATCTAGCAGGAGTATATGCCCATCAAGGTGAGGTAGAGAGAGCATGTTATTATACCACTCAGACAGTTTCGCTTATCTTGCAAATCGGGAACGGTTCAAAGACGATTCAGCAGCATCTGCTACAGACACGCGCCTTGTTACAACCCTATCAGGAAACCACTCACGTACACACATTGGATGAACAAATGGCTCCTCTCCTTCCGCCAGGATCATCTTTTTGATGAGTACGATCAAGCATCACTTCAAGGATTTATGTTGAAGGAGTAGATGTTTCAACCAATTCCAGAAGTTCTGGAAGCTGGTGAATAATGTGATCTGGATGGATTAAACTAGCCGGTGGTACACCTTGTATCATCGGGTCGAACCAGATGGCAAGGATGTCAGATCGTTGAGGGGTAGCCACATCCATAGCTAAATCGTCACCAATCATCCATACATCTTGCGCAGGAAGATGGAATTGCGCGAGCGCATCTTCGTAGATGCGCGTATCAGATTTCGCTGCACCAAATTCCTCTTCAATTAGAATAAAATCGAACCAGGAAGCCAGACGGTGTTGTTGAATTTTTCGGCGTTGGTAGCTTGCATTCCCGTTAGTAAGAAGAGCTAAACGAATCCCTTTCGCCCGTAGCGCCTGAAGTGTATCGAGCGCATGAGGTGTAAGTTGACGGTGCGCTTCACGCAAAGCTTCATAGGCGTGAACCATAATCGAGGCCCGTTGTGAGTCTTTTTTGCCAACGCGAGCAAGCGCTTCCTCAATCATTTCTACTCGTACAGCAAAAGGATCAAGACGGTCGCGGCGTTGCTTTTCCTCGTCATCCTTTATGGCAGTTTTATAAGCGGTATAGCTCTCTCTAATGGCTTGCAGGAGAATTTCAGGAGAAAGAGTATATTGTGGAGCCAGTTGCAAGCAGACTTTTTGCCAACTTTGATCGGGGGTTTCCGTTTCGCTTAACAGCGTCCCATCCATATCAAATAGTATTCCCCTGGGGGAAGCTCTTTCTCTCGTCTTCATAGCCAAAAGTATATCATATAGAGAACATGGCCTTATGGTATGCTACACTCCTAAAAATGTGCCTGAAAGTTGCATCAATACGTTAGAATAAAAGGGCATATGTAGGGACGCGATGAATCGCGTCCTTGTTGGGGTTATTTCTCGCTCGCGGGGCGGACGCGATGAATCGCGTCCCTACAAATTCAACACACAGGTAACATTTCTTTATGAAACGCGCGCCAATTGCTGATATACTCTGGTTGTTCGTCGCAACCCGCCTGCTGCTCGTTGCAGTTACCTATATAGGTTATATTTTGTTTCCGGTGCCGCCGCATGTCTACCCGGTGCAGCCGGTGGATGTCATAGGCTTGCTCACCTCGTGGAATCACTGGGACGCCATTCACTTTACGCAGATCGCGCACTATGGCTACCAGAACATCTTTGATACAGCGTTTTTCCCGCTCTTTCCCCTGCTCATCAAAGGGGGCGCGCTGCTCATCGGCAACCAGGGATATATTGCCATCGGCATGATTATCAGTAACCTGGCGTTGCTCGGCGCGTTGTTCGTGCTGTACCAGATAGCTACCGATATGCTGGGAGAGCAGGTGGGACGGCGCACCATCCTGTACCTGTGCATCTTTCCAACAGCCTTCTTTTTCTTCGCTCCCTATAATGAATCGCTCTTCCTGCTGTTGTCCGCCAGTGCGTTTCTGGCGTTGCGCCGTCAAAAATGGGGGCTGGCGGGCGCGCTGGGTCTTTTTGCCGCGCTCACCCGTTCCGCCGGTGTGCTGTTAGTGTTCCCCTATCTGTATGAACTGTGGGTTGCCACAAAAGGCGTCGCGGATGGCGAGCAGGGTACAATGAGCAAACTATGGCGCTCTCTGCCCCGGCTGTTGCCCGTCGCGCTGATCCCGCTCGGCACGCTCATCTATGCTTTTTACTGCTGGAGAATGTTTCACGACCCCCTGGCGTTTTCTACCGTGCAAAGCCACTGGGACCGGCAACTGACCGTGCCAGGGGTAGGTATTGTATACGCCCTGGGTCAGCTATTCTTTGTACAACCATTTGGTTCATTCTATGAAGTGCATATCTTGTTTGACCTTTTTGCAACCGTTGGCTTTATTCTGCTGGCCGTGCTGGGATGGCGCAAATTGCGCAGCAGTTATACGCTCTGGATAGGGCTATTACTCTTTTACACCCTCATCAGCCCGGCCATCCACCAGCCGGACGCGCTCGTATCTACGCAGCGTTTCGTGCTGGAGATGTTCCCAGGTTTTATCACGATGGCCGCCCTGGGCATCAAGCACCCACGCCTGCACCACGCGCTTATGATCACTTTCCCTTTCTTGCTGGCAACAATGGCCCTACTTTTTGTCTTAAATCGCTGGATGGTATAGAAGATGAGAATTAAATGATTGAGAAAAGCAAAGCAGCAATCCTAACAAATAACATACAGCCCGCAATTCCTGAAGCGGACAGGTCAACATCATCGCTTATCCCACCCATCGTTTTTGTGATGGCCTACGCGCTATGCGTACTCTTGATGGTCGCGCCCCTCAGCCGCATTCTCGACCCTGTCATTCGCCTGCAATTGCCATTTGGCGCGGCGCTGGCACAGGTGGGCGCGTGGCTGCCCATTAAGCTGGGCCTGGGCAACAACGCGCAGGCCGCGCAAACGAATACCAGCATGGTCGAGATGATAGGGCTGATCTTCCTTTCATTCATCGTGTATGGCCTGCTGGCCCTGTATATCGCCCGCTTACCGTCAGAAAACAGGCGTTATCGTCACATACGCATATTCATATTCGCTGGAGCAGCGCTGGCGGGATTGATCTTCGTCTTTACACCGGCGATGCTTTCGCATGACATCATCGTCTATGCCAGCTACAGTCGCGTCATAGCGAATTACCATGCCAACCCCTATTTCGTGCCGCTTAGCGCGTTTCCTCACGATCCTTTCGTACCTCTGAATTACTGGGCTTCCTCGGTTGCGGCTTACGGACCAATCTGGCTGGTCGTCTGCGGCTTGCTCGGCTTCATAGCCGGACCACAGCTAGCAGGGTATGTGCTGGCGTATCGCATCTTTGCGCTGGCCGCGCACCTGCTCAATACGTGGCTGGTCATGCGAACCCTGCGTGCAATGGGACAGTCGCAGCGCACAATCACATTTGGAACATTACTCTACGCCCTCAATCCCCTGGTATTGCTGGAAAGCAGTCTGGGCGGACATAACGATGTCTTCATGATGACATTTGTGCTACTGGGCGTGTATACGGCGGTTCGCGCGCAAAAGCGCGATACGCTTAGCTCACCCGGAGGTTATTTACCCCCGCTGATTTCTTTCACGCTGGCAGCGCTGGTGAAATTCACCATATTGCCTGTCATTGCGCTTTTCATCGTGTTCATCACCTGGAAAGCTTTGCGCGGGCCATCGACGGTGAACACCACAACCAGCGCACCTGGGAATACAAAACTGAACTGGGAACGAGCCTACTTCACCGTCATTATTTCTGGCGTAGTAGCCGCTATCATTGCGCTCGTCTTCTACGGCCCATTCTGGATCGGTCACAGTTTCGCCGACATTCACCTGAGCTTTACTTCGCCGCCCTCGTCCCGTTTCGGCGAAAACTCGATTATGCTTGCCATCTTCCACTGGGCGTATGCGAATAATCTGTTTTCTCATTCCTTTAGTGGCACCGTGCTTAGCGCTCTTGGTTCGCGCTGGCTCTGGGACATCATCACTTATGTTCTGGTAGGCACCATGTGCATCTGGAGCGCGTTATGGCTATGGCGTTCGACCACCCTGCGCACTTTTTTGCTTGCTTCGCTCGCGGTAATGGGCGTCCTGTTAATCGTGACGCCCTGGTTTTTCTCCTGGTATGTCACCTGGCTAGTTGCCCTGGTTGCCATCGTGCTACCCGTCAGGGAGAGCCGTATCGGGCGCGCCTTGCTAGCCGCCGCGCTGGCTTTTTCCGCCTCGGCTTTCTTAACCTACCTGTTTTTGTATGGCTATGCCCCCTTTGGCACCTGGACCGGCCTGGTCTGTCTGACCACGATTACTCCGCCACTACTGGCGTTCCTCCTCACGTATCTGTGGTGGCAACCCGCAAAAAGTTTGCGTCATTCTGTTTCTTAGAACGTACATGGATAAAGATGCAGCAGTTCAAGTATGCTAATTCATCGGATGAAGCACGTCTAATGAATTGTAGCGAACGAAACCTGTCATCCTTCCCTCTGTCATCCTGAGCGCAGCGAAGGATCTATACACGGCGGCAGAGAGATCCTTCGCTGCGCTCAGGATGACAGGGCGAAGCGAAGGATGACAGAAGGAATAAAGATAGTACCATGCGCAAGATGGTTGCGTCACAGCCTGAATATGCTTATAATTGCGCATGGCAACAGTGAAATTGTAATTCTATATACACACTGGAACAGGCGCGGAAGGAAGACATAATGCGCGGGCTAATTCATTTACTACAAGCATTTGCCTCTCATAGCACGCTATTGGCCGCGCTTATCTCTATCCAATCGTTGCAAAACATCCTGAGCGTGATCGGCTATCCAGCCGTGACGCTTTTCGTGATGATTGAAAGTTCTGGCATCCCTTTTCCGGGCGAAACCATGTTGCTGCTGGCGTCATTTTTTGCCGCCACCAGCCACCAACTCTCGATACCCATCGTCATCGCCTGCGCCGCGCTGGGCGCGATTGTGGGCGACAATTTAGGTTACCTGGCGGGACATACCGGTGGCCGCGCCCTTGCTCTGCGCTTCGGGAAATACATCTTTTTGAAACCGGAACACCTGGATTATGCTGAAAAATTCTTTGAGAAACATGGAGACAAAACCGTCTTTTTTGGCCGCTTTGTAGCGGTTCTACGCGCCTGGGCCGCGTTCCTGGCAGGAGTCAACCACATGCCCTGGCGCAAATTTCTGATTTTTAATGCCGCCGGGGGGATCATATGGGCCATCATCTATGGCACACTGGGATTCGTGGCCGGCAAATTTTTACACGATAATTTCACAGCTGTTGAACACATCGCTCGCACACTTGGCTGGATCGGCGCGGGTATCGTCGTCGCCTTTGTCATCGTGGTGATTATCCTGCTTCGCCTGCGCCGCCGCAAGCGTATGCTCGCCGCTATGAGCAGCGAAGTCAAAGCCAGCGCGCCAGACGAGGAGGAACAGGCCATCTCGCAACCAAGCAGCGCCGAGCCGGTGCCGGGCGATGCTGAGTCCGCGCAAAACAATGTCGAAACTGAACCCGCACCGGACAACGCCGGGTCAGCACAAAAGTAAAGGTTTGTAAATATGTCAACATTAGAATCGGGACATGTATTTGAACGTTATCGCGTTATACGCTGGTTGGGCAGCGGCGTATCGGGCGAGAGTTATGAAGCCGAAGATGCTATGCTCATGCGCAAAGTCACCCTCAAGCTGATTCAACCACAATCCATGCTGCCAGATTCCGCGCGCCGCCAGTTTTTCCGGGAATTGCAGGGAACCAGCGCCCTCAATCATCCCTACCTGGCCCCTATCCTGGATTACGGCGAACTGAATGGCCGGCTTTATATCGCGCGCAAATTTGTGAGCAGTGGTTCTCTGCTGGGAACCGAGGGCAGGCTGTGGTACCGCCCGCCACTCAATGAAAGCGATGCCATCCATTACACGCATCAACTTGCGCAGGTGCTGCACTATATTCATTCACGCGGATATTTACACGGGGCCGTCACTTTCTCCAATATTTTGCTCCAGCGCGGGCCGAACCTGAACAACGAACCGGATTACGCGCCATTCTTGCTCGCTGATGTCGGGCTGGCGAATTTCGCGCGCCGCTTCGGGCGAGAACAAACCGCGCCGCTGCCTATTACTGCCGCGCCTGAACAACTGGGCAAACGCATCACCCCTGCCAGCGATCAATTCGCCCTGGCAGTACTGCTCTACTTCTGGCTGGCAGGCCGACCACCCTATCTGGGAACACCCGAAGAGATCGAACATCTCAAGCTGACCGAGACGGTTACGCCGCTCACCTCTTTGAACTCGCGCACTACCCTTGAGCAGAGCGGCATCCTGCTGCGCGCGCTCTCTGTCTACCCGGAGGATCGCTACCCCTCAGTGCTGGCCTTTGCCGGCGCACTGTTAAAAACGCTGCCGCCAGTAATGCCTCCCATCGCCAAAACCGAACCAGCGCGCTTTGACGGTCTCACCATGCCATCCCCCGTTCCGACTGTTGGCGAAAACAATCAAGTGGCTGACGAGCGCGAGCAAGAGCCGATATTGACCACGTCCGCATCCCCTGTTCAAACGAACGGCGAAAGTGAGCAAGAGCCGGTATTGGCCGCATCCCCAACCAGCGAAGAGGCTATCCAGACCGCCCGCGATTTCGACCCGGAACCATATGTCACGCCCGTTCTCGCCAGCGACACTGAACCGGCTGTTGCTAACGAGCAGCAGGAATCCCCAACTGACGAACCCGCGCCAGCAACGCAATTTGGCATCATTCCCGAAACCGATCCGATCATCATCTTCGAGCCAGAAAATGTCACCGTTATAGAACCAGCAGAAGCAATAACGCCTTCTGAGGAAAATGAAGACCAGCTTCATACGCCAGAAATCTTCTCCGACGTGGATGCAACCGAAGCAGCTACGCCTTCCGAAGAAATTCAGGTGGAAGCCGTCTCCGGTGGAGATGCAACAGAGGCAGTAACGCCTGACAAAGAAGGCCAGCCCGCTATGCCTGAAACTGTTGAGGCACAAATGGAGCAGGCAACCGGCGCATCCGCATCCGAGCTTGAGATTCCGGTGGAGCAGGCAATTAGCGCATCCGAACCCGAAGCTGAGATTCCGGTGGAGCAGCCAGTCCAGACCAGCGTCGAGCTAGCAGCGCCAGAACTACAAGAGGTCCAGCCTGCACAGATCAATGGCGAGGAAGCGAGCGGCAATGGACACTACCCCTCACCAGAAGTTCAGGAGAGCGTGCTGGAGTCCAATCATGTTGAGGCTAACGCCGAACAGCCGCTTCCCACCAATGGAACGCAAACGGCAGCACCTGCGCGAATCGCGCGCGTCATCATCACTTCACCTTACGAGGATCAGCCCTACGAAATGAAACTCGCGGGGGATGAATTTACTATTGGCCGCGCCGGTTCCAGTTCCATCCTGCTCGATCAGGATAACCTGACTTCGCGCCATCACGCGCTCTTAAAGCATGAAGGCAATCGCTACCTGCTCTTCGATATGCGCAGCGCGAACGGCGTTTTTGTAAACGGGCAGAAAATCTACGTTGAAAGTGAGTATGAACTGCTTGATGGCGATCATATCAGTATCGGCAACTACGAAATGATCTTTCGCTCAGGCGCATCAAGCCAGGAGAGCGATATGCCAACGGACCAAATGACACCCGGCGCAGGTTACGAAATATCGCAACTGGTTTAGCTCATCCAATTTTATCAGACCATACCCGGAAAGGCTTGCCCTCTGTATGATTAAAGCGGTGCTATTCGATGTGGATGGAGTGCTTTCTGCGCACGAGCCATTTAGTACGCGGTTGGCGCGCGATCATGGCATTACGACGGATATCACCGCTCCATTTTTTAGAGGGCCATTCCGCGATTGCCTGGTAGGAAAAGCTGATCTCAAACAGCAACTCCTCCTTTACCTGCCGCAATGGAACTGGCAGAAGACAGTGGACGATTTCCTAAGCTACTGGTTCACCAGCGAACATAGTCCCAACCAACCCCTTTTGCAGGTCGCGCAACAACTACGGCAGCGCTGCATCACCTGTTACCTTGCCACGAACCAGGAACAATACCGCACAGAATATATCCTGCACCAGATGGGCTTTGCCAGCCAGTTCGACGGCGCGTTCTCCTCTGCCTATATTGGCTATATGAAACCTCAGATTGAATTTTTCCACTACATCCTGCACGAACTGGAACATGTAGATGCGCAGGAAATCCTGTTCTGGGATGATATGCTCGAAAATATCACCATCGCCAGAGAAGTTGGTTTACACGCTGAACACTATAGCAGCCTCGAGGATTGCGTCTATACAATGAGAACGTATTTCGAGGGCATTGTATTCTAGAGCGAATAATACTCTTGCGGGGATGAGGAACTAGTTCCTCCTAAGTACTCCTGGGCGCGAGTTCGAAGCGCACAACTGACAAAGAAAGAAGAGCAAGTAGCCCCAGGCTTATCGGATCGGGAGATCGCACGATTTTTGCTCGATACGACACCCCCGTTATTCATCTTTCAGTACGCCCAGCGTCTCTCCTTTGACAAACCAGGCGACACCAAAGGCGAGAACCGAGACAGATTCAAGCCAGAAGATCGAATGAAGTGATCGTAGCCACGAGACGCTATTCAGATATGGGACAAGAAGAATCAGGGCAGCAAGCACAACACATACGAGAATAACGATACCACAGATCAAGTAGACCATGTTCCTCTGTTGCTTTCTCTGTGTTGGGTTCTCCTGATCCGTTCTCCGAAACAGGAATATCGCCATCAAAGCGAGGATGAGGAAAAAGCAGGTAGCAAACGAAGTGTGCGCCAGCCCAATTGCCGTCTGTCGTGGAGTGGCACCCAAATCTGGAGTAGTTGGAAGGAGGGATACACCAATTGCGCTAATTCCTGCAAGAGTGCTAGCAAGGTCATCCAGAGTGTCGTAACGATAGCAGATGAGGAAAATGGCAACAACCCAGAGGCTGCCAACAAAAACGTCTCTCATCACGCTATAATAGTAGGCACTGAGGGAGCCTGAAATTCCGGGACTTTCCAGGATGATCTTTCCGAGGATGAGAACAAAGGGTAACGCTACGCCGATAATACCAATGCCTTTTCTCAATAAAAGGTACGACTGGATGAGAGGTTGTTGGCCTGATGTGGTAAGCATACCATTCCTCCGATTTCCGGGGAGAAGTGAACGTTTCTCCTCCCAGACCAGGTGTTACTTCTGTATCTCGATGGATAAGCACTGGCAGATAAACGTACAGGTTCCCACTTTTTCGTTTACAGGAAGTTGCGGAACGGTATACCTATCCCACGAAGTATATTGAGGAGGTGTTATGGGATAAGATTGAGATGACCCCCTGATGATTAACGTCCATCTTCAAAACTTGCTCGAAGTGTGCGCGAGCCTTCTCAAACTCTTGAAGGCCGAGATGACCCAGGCCCATCATATAGTGACAATGCGCCCTGTTTCGCTTATTCAAGTCGTCCTCGAAAACGAGGAAATCGGGCAAGGAAACTGCAAAATAGTCGATTTTCACGTTGTCAAACAGATGCCGCTCTCCA
>DASTKD010000326.1:0-3825 GCA_035716135.1 Ktedonobacteraceae bacterium | reverse complement strand
GCTCTGGCTACAGGTGTAAGGAGGATCGCAGTAAATCAAATCACCTTCTCGCGCCATGCTCATCGCCTGCGTATAATCCATACAGGCAAACGTCGTACCTGCCGTGATCTGATTCCATATATCAACTATGCGGATGAAGGTTTCGGGCAACATCGGCTTGTGAGGCCCGCAGGGTTTAGACATATAGCCATCTTTTTTACGAAAGCGTACCACCCCTCCATAACAAGAGCGGGAAAGAAAGAGCAAATCAGCAGCATTGGGGCGAGCATTATACGACGCTTTTATATTTTCGTATACCTCTACCTTATTTCCGCCCATCATCAAATTCCACCGGTCTATATACCAGTGTTTCAACGTTACAGGGTCATTTTGGAGGGTACACCAGATTTCTATCAGTGGAGAGAATGCATCCGACGCATGTGCGTTTTCGGGAGCCAGTGTCGCCCATACCGCGCCGCTTCCCAAAAAAGGTTCAAAATACGTGCCATAATCTTTTGGAAAATAGGAAACGATCTCATCGGCAAATCGCCGTTTATTCCCCACCCACTTCAACAACTGTCCTTTTGAATCTCCCTCAATATCAGCCTCACTAAACAACTGAAATTGCATAAAATACTTCCTCATACAAAATTAACGCCAGGATTGTCGCATACTGGCGAAAAAATGGGTCTATATCCCTCATGAATATTACCAACCAGGACTGGTCTTGTCACCCTTTGCTTGATTTGTCATCCTGAGCGCAGCGAAGGATCTGTGCGCGGGCTGGCGGGAGATCCTTCGCTGCGCTCAGGATGACAGGAAATTACCAATCTTGATGATTAATGTTCATCAGGCGAAAAATAAGGTGAAGTGTAGGGACGCGATTGATCGCGTCCACGTCGGGTGCGTATCGCGTCCGCATCGGGCAAGTATCGATGGGAACGGACGCGATCAATCGCGTCCCTACAATTCCCCGGAAAGATGGAGACCCGAAAGGTTTCATCCTAGCGCGCACATTATCTCCATCCTCACCTCCTCATCCTCTTCCCCCATCAGCGTCTCCTCCAGCGCCCGTTTTGCCTCTTCCCCTCCAATCCTCCCAAGCGCCCACGCTGCGTGTCCGCGCACCAACGGCTCCGCGTCATGCAGAGCGACGATTAGCGCTGGCACCGCCTGCGGGTCGCCAATGTTGCCGAGCGCGACACAGACGTTGCGCAGCAGGCCGCGCCGCTTCGCGCGTTTGATGGGACTCATGCGGAAGCGTTCGCGGAACTGTTCTTCCGTCAGGGAGAGCAGGGGAATCAGTTCGGGGCTGCTGCCGGTTTCTGGGCGCGGACGAAATTCGCGGCGTGGGTGGAACTGGACGGGCTGCGACGACGCGCTGCTGGTCTTGCCGTCGTGGCGCAGGCCGAGCCGTCGCTCGGCGACGATGTTGACCGGGCAAACCTGCTGGCAGATGTCGCAGCCAAAGATCAGATTGCCCATCAAGGGACGCAGTTCGAGCGGGATGCTGCCGCGCAATTCGATGGTCAGGAACGAAATACAGCGCGTATTGTCCAGCACATAAGGCGCGGGCAAGGCGGCGGTCGGGCAGGCATGGAGGCAGATTTCGCAAGCGCCGCAACTGGCCTTTGAAGGCGTATCGTATGGCTGACCACCGTCTCCACTTAATGGAAGATTGGTGACGATTTCGGCCAGGAAAACCCAGGAACCCCAGCCTTTGGTCAGGATGTTGGTATTTTTGCCATACCAGCCCAGGCCGGCGCGCTGCGCAACGGCGCGATCAACCATGCGCCCCGTATCGACAAACAGGCGCGTCTCCACCTCTGGCACCTCGTCGCGCGCGTATTCACGCAGCCAGGCCGCGAACTGCTGGAGCTTAGGCTTGATGATCTCGTGGTAGTCGTCGCCCCAGGCGTAACGCGAAATACGCCCGCGCGGCACACCATCGTCCTGCTCGTCGGGCTGCTGCGTGAGGTAGAACATTGCCAGCGTGATGATCGATTGCGCCTCTGGCAAAAGCGCATCGGGATGGCAGGAGACGGCGGCGCGTTCGGCGGTAAACCAGGGCAGACCATCCATTAACCCCTGCGCGATACGCTCTTGCAGGACGCGCTCGGCTTTGGGAAACGCTTCGGCGCTGGTGATACGCGCTATATCGAAGCCGAGCGAGCAGGCATATTCTTTGATAGTAGTTGCATTCAACATGGCCGCGCCAGATCAGTTCGTGACATCGCGCCTTTTGTTTATCCACCATGTCAGGCCGATAAAGAAGGCGAAGTAAACGAGCAAGACGATGATAGCGTGAACGGCCGTCACGCCGGGCGTGGAAGCGCTGCCAAAGGACAGGTATCGCCCCTGGTCGTCCAGTAACGCGCTGAAATTGGTGCCGATGAAATAATTGGGGATGGCTTTCAGAATATCGCCGAGCGCGCCCTTGCTCAAATTGCCGAGCAGGACCAGCACGCTCCCCAGAATGGGTTCAATAAAAAGCCAGCTTATGCCCGCCACCACTCCGGCCACCGTCGAACGACCCAGGGTGGCAAAAAAGATGGCGATGACCGCGAACATAAACCAGTTGAGCATGGCAATCAGCAGGTAGAGCAGCGCGTGTCCAATCCAGGCCGCGCTCCAAAAATCGCCAGCCTGCGCGATACCGCTCACCGGGTTGAACAACTGCCCGGTCAATATCCCTAGCAACGTCATCACTAGAACCGTGATGAAGATGACGACCAGCGAGGCTCCCAGTTTGGCAAGCAGGAATTGCGTGCGCGTCGGCCCGCGAATGAAAAGCAGGCGAATGGTGCCGGTGCCATATTCCCCTCCGGCGATGGTGCCAACCAGGATCACCAATAGGAGGATGCCTACGATCAGCCCGTATTGCACGGCCACATTCAACGAAGCAGGTAAGCGCAGGGGAGAAGATGTATCTTGCACAATTGTCTGGCGTTCCTGCGCCACTTGAGCAGCCGAGGGCGTCGGGCAGGCTGACGGCTGGCCGTTCGAGCCGAATGACTGGCAAGAAGAGGATGTGAAGCTACCGGCAGGCGCGTTAGCGGTAGCAAACGTGCCAACAGCAACGAGCGCAAAGGGTAGCACCGCAAGCGCGATGGCAATAATGCCCAGCGCCTTCGACATGACGCGACGGCGCAGTTTATAGAGTTCTATGCCGATCAGACGCAGCACAACGGAGAGATAGTCCTGTCGTCCCATGACAACGGACTCAGTGCGCGTTGAGTGCGCGGGCAGTTGTGACGAAACGTTCATGAGAGATCCACCCTCCCTTCACTGGCTGTATCCGGCATGGCAGGCGCGGCGCTATTGGAGGGGCTGAAAGCAGGGTATCCCTGTCCGCCTCCCGCGCTAGCAAGCCCGACCATACCGCGTCTTCCACCATTAGCGGTCGGGGTAGTCAACTGCAAGAATATCTCTTCCAGGCTGCCTTGATAGGGGTGGAGTTCGGCGGCAAACAGGTTATTGCTGGCAAGCAGCGCGTTGATTTCCGCTGAACGCGCTTTAGGGGCATCGATACGCAGCGTTGGCTGCCCCTGCCTGTTCGGTTCCACGCTAATAGTGCTGATCCAGTCCGCGCCGCGCTCCCTGGCTCCTCGCAGCGCTGCCAGAGCCGCCTGTGTCTCCTCCGGGGCATTCAAACGCACCAGCACCTGCTCGCTGCCAAGCAGGAGTTCGCTCACATTACCCTGCTTGATAAGATTGCCGCGCTGGAGAATGGCGACGCGATTGCAAACTTGTTGCACTTCATTTAACAGGTGGCTTGAAAGAAAAATGGTTTTGCCCAGTTCGGCCAACCGGTGAATAAGCTGGCGAATCTCAAACATGCCCGAC
>DASTKD010000325.1:0-21363 GCA_035716135.1 Ktedonobacteraceae bacterium | reverse complement strand
CTCGGTTGGCAATTCGCCAAAGACAAAAAAGCCCGCCGCGAACGAGATACCCGCCAGGCGCACGTCGGGATACTTTTTACTAAGCAGGACAATGGTGGCGTGTTCAAGCGCGTGGTTTTGCTTGACCGCGCCTCCCAGCATCAACTGCTGTGTCAACTGTACGATGGGGTTTATCGAACTCATCAGAGTAATCCTTCCCAGGTTGAACGAAAAGCGTCTCTAATAGACGATATTGAACGTAACGATTTCATCACCGAAGTTGATTATATCACCATCGTTTAATGGGACGGCTTGATTCGGCTGGATGCGCATAGTATTGACCAGCGTACCATTTGCGCTCTGCATATCTGCTATGTACCAGCGATTCGTATCGAACCAGAAACGCGCATGACGCCGCGACACGGTACGACCTGAGATAATCAGGTCGTTGCCATTGGTGCGACCGATGGTGGTTACATCCTGGTGAAAGAGGTAAGCGCGACCGGCCAGCGGCCCATTTTGGAAGGTGAGCCGCGCCAGGATTGCGCGTCCATTAGGAGCGGCTACACGATCAGCCGCCGCTTTCCTATCCGATAATTCATAGCCGCAGGATGTGCAGAACAGGCGATCACTCTGGTTAGCCGCGCCACACCGGAAACAGGAGACCGTAATCAAAGACTGCCTGCTTCCGCTTATGCCGAGTGGCTGCGATACCGGCAAGGGTTGCGACTGCAACGGCTGGGATACTGGCAGAGGGTGTGATGCAGGCTGGTTGTGCATCATGCCGCCGGGGCTTGACAAAGGCCCCGATGCAGGGATAGGGGTGACAGGTGCCATCGGCATAGATGGTTGCAGACCTGAACGCCAGCGCGGCAGGGAAAGGTGCGACGCAATCACGGCTGCCGTCAGAGCCTCAATGAGCGCGTCGGTTGTCTGGTAGCGATCGGCGGCTGATTTGGCCGTCATCTTAACCACTACCTGTTCTATGGGCATGGGTACGCCCGCCTCGCGCAATTTTTCAATCGGCAGAGGGTCATTCAAATGCTTGACGGTGATGGAGATGGGACTATCGGCATTAAACGGCACTTTTCCGGTCAGCGCGTGAAAGAGTACAATGCCCAGCGAATAAATATCGCTGCGGCGGTCCACCGGCTGGCCGGTTCCCTGTTCGGGCGACATATACTGTGGCGTGCCGATGCCAGTACCCGCGCGCGTTAAATTGGATGTTCCTTCAAGAATCTTTGCGATGCCGAAGTCTGAGAGCAGCAGGTGTCCATCTTTGCGCACTAACATATTAGCCGGCTTCACGTCTCTATGCACAATGCCATGTCCATGCGCGCAGCCCAGCCCCTCCGCCGCCTGGATTATGAAATCTATCGACTCGGCAACCGAAATTGTACGCTTGAGGCGGTCTTTGAGCGTTCCGCCATCGACATATTCCATCACGATAAAGGTGATGCCGTCCTGCTCGCCAAATTCATGAATTGGCACGATGTTGGCATGTTGGAGTTTGGCAACCGAGCGAGCTTCCTGCTGAAAGCGTTTCAGGAAGATGGGATCGCGGGCATGATAGGCAGGCAGCACTTTGACAGCCACGTATCGATCAAGGTTTGGTTGATACGCCTTGAAAACAGTAGCCATGCCACCTGAGCCGATTCTTTCGACGACGCGAAATTGACCGAGCGATTTCCCAACTAGAGCATTTAGCTCGTCACTATTTGCCGATTGATCCATGTCGAGACAGACCCCTTTATTCCTGTCCTGCTGCCCGCCTCTCTCATTGCTGGCACAAAGACGTATTAACATGTGAAGCAGGGTTAATTTTACTGCCTAATTATACAGGCTGAGACCTCTGTTGTCGAGTACAACTTTTCTACCGGGCTATCCCTCCAGTAAAAGCGACTCAGGGTCTTCAACCAGTTCCTTGACCCGCACAAGGAACTGCACGGCTTCCCGACCATCCACGATGCGATGATCGTAGGAGACCGCGACGTACATCATCGGACGAATGACAATCTGACCACTGACCACGACGGGGCGCTGCTCGATCTTATGCATACCCAGGATGCCCACTTGCGGCGCGTTCAGGATAGGCGTTGACATTAACGAGCCAAATACGCCACCGTTCGTAATAGTAAACGTACCGCCCTGCAATTCTTCAAGTTTCAGGCTATTTTCTCTGGCCTTTTTAGCCAATCCGGCGATTTCCTGCTCAATTTCAGCAAAGCTCTTGCGATCAGCGCCACGCAGCACTGGCACGACCAGTCCTTCTTCCGCGCCTACCGCGATGCCAATATCGTAGTAATGCTTGAGAATCATGTCATTGCCCTGAATTTCAGCGTTCAGGCGCGGGAAGGCTTTCAACGCGCCAACCACCGCTTTTGTGAAGAACGACATGAAGCCCAGCGACACATTATGTCGCTCTTTGAAGGCTTCCTTGCGCCGGCTGCGTACCTCCATGACCGCGCTCATATCGATCTCGTTGAAAGTGGTGAGCATCGCGGCGTTGTGTTGCGCTTCTACGAGGCGTTGCGCGATGGTCTGCCGTCGCCGGGACAGGCGTACACGCTCTTCACGTCCGCCCGTTTCGGGCCGCATTAAGGGTTTCGGCGAAGGAGCAGGTGCTGGCGGCGGCGGCGGCGCAACAGGCGCAACGCTATTGGCCTGGGAAACTGGCGTAGCGATGCCTGTGGCAGTGGGAGCCTGAGAAGATTGTTCAATGTAATTCATGACATCTTCTTTCATCACACGTCCACGCGGGCTATTGCCCCTGACCTGAGTAAGATCAACATTATTTTCGGCGGCGACACGACGCGCTACTGGTGAAACAGGATGTTGCCCGGTGCCGTCGATAGATGCTGCTGGCGCGCTGGCTGCCGGTTGCGGCGCGGTCGCAGGTGCCGGGGCAGGTGTCGCGGGTTGTGGTTGTGCCTGCTGCGCGGATTCTCCAATCATACCGATAACATCCCCCACCGCAACCTCATCACCCTCCTGTTTCACAATCTTTTGCAACACGCCGCTTTGTTCCGCACTTACCTCCACATTGACCTTATCGGTCTCAAGCTCCACCAGCGCATCGCCCACATTGACGGTGTCGCCTTCGTGCTTGAGCCAGGTAGCTATTACAGCATCAACGATGGATTCTCCCAGCGCCGGGACTCGTACTTCGATGGACATATTTATACCCGCCTTTCACAATTTCGGAAAGCATATCGTAGCTTATGGCTATAGGAAAACAGGCCGTGAAAACGACATCATACGCTGCGCGTCTTGACCGATGTATGCAGCGTCTGCTCGATGATTTGTTCCTGCTCAAGCTGGAAGAGATCGGAAAAGCCTGTGGCCGGGCTGGAACGGGCCAGGCGCGATACATGTTGCAGCTTGATCTTTGACCCCAATAGCGACTCTAGCTGAGGAGCCATGTATTCCCACGCGCCCATGTTCTCCGGCTCTTCCTGCACCCAGACGACCTCATGCGCATTGGGATAACTTACCAGTATCTTCCGCAACTGGTCTTCTGGAAATGGATAGAGCAGTTCTACGCGCACAATCGCCACGTCTTCGGTCTGCGCGCGCTCAGCATTGGAAAGCAGGTCGATGGCAATTTTGCCGGTACAAAGCGCGATGCGCCTGATGCTATCAGCGTGTTGCAGCGCATCGTGGTCATTCAGCACCGCCTGGAATGTTCCCTCGGAGAGTTCACGCAGGTGGGCCGCCGCCAGGGGATGGCGCAGGAGGCTCTTGGGCGTCATAACCACGAGCGGGCGCGGGTAGCGTTGCAGGTAGAACGCCTGCAATCGCAACAGGTGAAAGTACTGGGCCGCCGTCGTCACGCTCGCCACGCGCCAGTTATCCTGCGCTGATAGCTCCAGGTAACGTTCAAGGCGCGCGCTCGAATGTTCTGGCCCCTGGCCTTCGTAGCCATGTGGCAACAGGAGTACCAGCGACGATAGCTGCTTCCACTTGGCGCGCGCCGAGGCAATAAACTGATCGATAATCACCTGAGCCACGTTCGCAAAGTCGCCGAATTGCGCTTCCCACAGGGTCAGCACATCGGGCGCATGAACGCTATAGCCATATTCAAAACCAAGCGATGCACTTTCATTCAGGGGACTATTGAAGATGGAAAAATTGGCATCGGCCTGCTCAAGATGCTGTAAGGGTATATATAACGCGCCGCTCTGCTGGTCATGCAATACGGCGTGGCGATGGCTAAAGGTGCCGCGCTCGCTGTCCTGACCCGTCAGGCGAATGGAGGTGCCATCAGCCAGAATCGTGGCAAATGCCAACGCCTCAGCCTGTCCCCAGTCAATGCCGCCTTTCGCGCCCAGCGTTGTAGCGCGGCGTTGCAACAGGCGTGCCAGCTTGCTATTAGGTGAAAACCCTTCAGGCCACTGCAACAGTTCGCTGTTATAGCGTGTCAGGGTTTCGGCGGACACTGGCGGCGGCAGTTCATCGCCCTCATAATGCCCGTTAAGGCCGCTTTCATCCTGCTCTAATGGCTGCAATATCTCGTCGGCTTCGCGGCGCGCCTCTTCCAATGCCTGCATAGCCTGTTGCTGCAATGCTTCAACGTCTTGCGCGGACAGAATGCCCTGCTCTTGTAAGCGTTGAGCGTACAACTCGCGCGCGCCTGGATGCGAACGTATCGCGTCGTACATCTGTGGCTGCGTGAAAGCGGGTTCATCGCCCTCATTGTGTCCCCAGCGCCGGTAGCCCACCAGGTCAACCAGGAAATCTTTATGGAAGCGATCCCGGTAGGCGTAGGCCATGCGCACGGCCATAAGAGCCGCTTCGGGATCATCGGCATTGACATGCACGATAGGAATTTCAAAGCCTTTCGCCAGGTCACTGGCAAAGTGCGTCGAGCGCGAGTCACGCGGCTCCGTCGTAAAGCCAAGCTGGTTGTTCAGAATAATATGAATGGTTCCCCCCACTCTATAGCCCTGCAAGTTCCACAGGTTGAGGGTTTCCGCCACAATGCCTTCGCCGGGGAACGCCGCGTCACCATGAATCAGGATAGGCAAGGTGCGATCAACGTCCTGGCCGGGGCTGCCCTTGTGAGTATGAATCTCCTGCGATGCCCGCGTCATGCCCTCTACGACAGGATTGACAAATTCCAGGTGGCTCGGATTGGGCGAAAGCGTAATTTTGAGATCGACGGGTGCGCCCTCCTCTTCGTCCAGCACATATTCCGCGCCCAGGTGATATTTAACATCACCTGTATAGCCAAAGCCGAAGGTATCGGTAAGGGGAACGCCCTCTTCGTGCTTCATATGGCGGAACTCACTCAGGATAGTAGCGTAGGGCTTTTCCAGCACATGCGCCAGCATATTCAAGCGTCCGCGATGCGCCATGCCAATGATGACTTCGGGCGTGCCTTCCCTGACAGCATTCCTGATGATTTCGTCGATCATAGGCACCAGTACATCGTTGCCCTCGAGCGAGAAGCGTTTCTGGCCGGGGAAAGTAGTATGCAAGAAACGCTCAAATGCCTCGACCTGGGTGAGACGTTGCAGGAGCTTATAGCGCGTGTCTCGTCCTGGCGCGAGACGATACTGGCGCAGACCGACCGCATCGCGCAACCACTGGCGTTCCTCAGGGCTTTTCACCTGGTCAAGCTCGTAGCTGATCGTGCCTGAATACATGTCTCGCAGCGCATTAAGGGCTTCGAGCGCGTTACGCGCCTCGTCAGCCGAGTGTCCGCCGATCACTTCTGGCGGCAATTGCGCCAGGTCGGCATCGCTCAGGCCATGATATTCGGTCAGCAAGGCTGGGTCGCCCAGTGGCTCGCTGCCAAGCGGATCAAGATGCGCCCCCAGATGTCCACGCGAACGAATGGCGTGAGCAAGGTTGGACGCAGCCACAATCTTCGCTACCGGCGCGGCTGGAACTGGCGCGGCAGGCTCGACGGTTGGAACTACAGACGATAAAGTTTCAACGGGCAAAGGAGGCCAGCTATCAAAAATGGCGCGTGTATCGGGGTCAACCGACGCTGGATTCTGGCGATAGCGTTCATATAGTTCGAGTACATACCCCGCGTTGGGACCGTAAAATGTATCTAAATCGTACATAATCTATGAATGTTCCTTAGAATGTTCTTTGTGCTTTGAGAGAAAGCATGTATACCTGTATTTTATCACCTGGAAGCCGGATTCAGAAAATCGGTTATCTCGCTACTCAAAGACCAGGTTAAGCAGCAAAAAGGACATCTTTTCCCTCTAATCGATGAGATTCGCCGTTCGTAACGCCTTCGGTAACGATTTAGAGACGCCCTTATGTTACGCTAAAAGCACAAAGGAGGGAATGAGCATGAATGCTATCAGGTCACATGGGAATATTTGCCGAAAAACTCACGTATCGAGTTTTTAATCCTGCAACCTTTGATTTGCACCTTGCTTTGGTGGAAGTAGTCGCTATTGTCATACCTCTGCTGATGATAGCTTTCGGAGGGCTGGAGATTGCACGCAGAAGGCAGATATATAAGAGTTCGTAATGTTCCTGAGATGTATCTATGATAAAATTGCTGGAGAACCGTGATGCAAAACGGCATGTCCATGTGAGGGAAAGAGCATGAACATAGCAGGTACTGAACAAACGGGCGAAAACGAGCCGGTTGTTTCTCGTGCTGTAATCGCGCACTTATCAGGCCCCCGACTCATCGTAGCCCGCGTAGTGTGGCTGGCGCTGGTTCTTCCCGCTGTGGGACTCTTTATTGCCGGTCTCCCGGCGTACTATACGCTCGTCCAGAAGGTATGTACCGGCGTTGTGACATGCAACATTGCCGGGGCGCTGACGGCGAAGGGGATGCAACAGCTTCCCGCCTTTGGACTCACCGCCACTTCCTACGCGGCCCTGCTGACCATCTTCTTCACGATCATTGTGGTGATCTGGAGCGGGGTCGGGTTCCTCATCTTCTGGCGCAGATCCGATGAATGGTTCGCACTTCTGACAGCCTTTTTTCTCGTGATGTTCAACACCACCTATCCAGGATTTGTCATCAGCGCAGCACAACTAACTTATCCGGTACTCGCAGCACCCACTACTTTTTTAAGCATACTCGGGCTTGCCTCGCTCGCTTTGTTCCTGATGCTCTTCCCTAACGGACGACTTGTTCCACGCTGGATGTGGCCCTTCCTGGTATTGCTCATGATTGACACTATTTCGACAGCCGCACCCCCTACCTCGCCTTTCAGTTCGAATAATTTGCCCGGATGGATTCCCGCGCTGTCGAGTTTTTTCGCCTATGGCGCTATCCTCTTTTCGCAAATATACCGCTATCGACGAGTATCCACGCCAGTGGAACGCCAGCAGACAAAGTGGGTGATGTTGGGAATTGTGGTTGTAATGATAGGAATCATTTTGCTAACACCCATTTTCAATCTCTTCTTCCCATGGTATGCGAGTCAACCTAATATCCCGTCTTCTACGTTTCTCGGCCTGGTGAACTATCCAGTCATCCTGCTCTCGCTTCCTATCACCATCGGTATCGCTATCCTGCGTTCGCGTTTGTACGACATCGATGTCGTGATTAATCGCGCGCTGGTTTATGGCAGCCTGACACTCTTGCTGGCACTGATCTACTTCGGTCTCATCTTTGGTTCGCAATTCCTTTTCCAGGGCATGTTTCACCAGACCAACGCCATCGCACTCGTGATCTCCACTCTGGTCATTTACGCGCTCTTCCAGCCTTTGCGCCGCCGCATCCAGAGCATCATCGATAAGCGTTTCTATCGTCGCAAATATGATGCAGTTCGTACCCTTGCTGCTTTCAACGCGACATTGCGCAGCGAAGTGGATTTATACCGCTTGCATGAACACTTACTGGCAGTTGTGGAGGAGACGATGCAGCCTACACACGTTTCACTATGGCTTCGTCCCGGTGGACACGAGAAAACACCGACTATCAACACGTAAAGCATAGCACTCCACCTCCTGACCACTCCTGGCATATATTCATTGTTTAAGCTCTTGCCAGATGTGATAAAATAGTTAGGCAGAAGCAGAGAAGGAACGAGTAAGCCGCCCGGTCCTGTTGAAGAGAGTCCGCGTCTGGTGCAAGCGGATACAGGGGGCGCGCCGAAGATCACTCCATAGCTTCCCGGCTGAAAGATTATGAAGAGTAGGCCGGGCCGGGACCTTCCCGTTACCATGAAGGAACATATCAAATGAGCGAGCCGGTTTATCTTATAGGGATAGATGGCTAATCAGGGTGGTACCACGGGAGATACTCTCGTCCCTATAGGAAAGCTATAGGCGACGAGATTTTTTATTGTCTGTTTAGTTCAGGAGCGGGCCAATGAAGACGAAGCTTCTCTACCACGAGAACAGTTTCACTTTTGAATGCAGCGCCAGGGTTGTCGCGGTCGAAGGTGATGAGATTGCACTGGATGCGACGGTGTTTTATCCGGGCGGCGGTGGTCAGATGCCAGATCGCGGCATCATTACATGGGATAATCGCGGGCAGGAAGGTAGCGTCATAGCCTTAAATAAACGTGATGATATTGTATGGCATACACTGGATCGCCTTCCTCCAGCGGTGGGAACCGAAGTGGTCTGCACCATCGACTGGGATTTCCGCTACCAGATGATGAGAACGCATACCGCGCTGCATATCCTGTGTGGCATCATCTGGAAAGAATTTGGCGTGCAGGTCACGGGGGGGCAAATGTACCCCGATAAGGCTCGCATGGACTTCGCGATGGAAAACTTGAACAAGGAACGTATTACATATATTGAGGAGAGAGTGAACGACGCCATCGAGGCTGATTACCCTATTCGCGTCTACACGCTCCCACGCGAAAAAGCCTTTGCCATTCCAGACCTGGTGCGCACCAGGATTAACTTACTGCCAGCAGGTATCGAGGAAGTGCGTATCGTAGAAATCGTAGGGTTAGACTTGCAGGCTGATGGCGGCACGCACATCAACCACACGAAAGAAGTGCGTGGCATAAAAATTACGAAAACCGAGAACAAAGGAAAAATCAACAAACGTATCGAGATCAGGCTTACGGATTGATCGAGGAGGCCGCATTGTCAGTGAAAACCAGCGTATTCAAACCGGTCACAGCAGCAGACCGGGTGGACTATCCCGCCCTTGAGCAGACCATCCAGCGGTGGTGGAATGAGCAAGGCACATTCCAACAGTATATCCATCGCAATGAACACAGCGATAAGCAATTTTCGTTTCTGGATGGTCCGATTACCGCGAACAACCCGATGGGCGTGCATCACGCCTGGGGGCGCACGTATAAAGACCTGTACCAGCGTTTCAAGACCATGCAGGGCTTTAAGCAGCGTTACCAGAACGGCTTCGACTGCCAGGGATTGTGGGTCGAGGTCGAAGTGGAGAAAGAGCTTGGCTTCACCTCCAAACTGGACATCGAGGCGTTTGGCATCGCGGAATTTGTGCAGTTGTGCAAAGAGCGCGTCTTCAAGTTCGCCAATCGCATGATCGAGCAGTCTGTGCGCCTGGGCTACTGGATGGACTGGGGCAACGACTACTACACGCTCTCGGACGAAAACAACTATACCATCTGGATGTTCCTGAAAAGGTGCTACGAGCAGAAGCTGATCTACAAGGGGCATGACGTGATGACGTGGTGTCCGCGCTGCGCCACCGGCATCTCAAATATGGAGACGCTTTCCGAAGATTACCAGGAGAAAAAACATCTCAGCCTGTACGTGCGCCTGCCTCTGGTAGATCGCCCTGGCGAATATCTGCTGGTCTGGACCACCACGCCCTGGACGCTGGCAGCCAACGTCGCGGCAGCCGTACACCCCGATCTCGCTTACACGAAAGTAGAGCAGGATAGCGAGTACTATTACCTCGCGGAAGAACTATTACCGGTGTTGAAAGCGCTCAAGGGACGCGACAAGGGCGATTACCACGTCGTGGAAACGCTCAAGGGCAGCGACATGGTAGGCTGGCGCTATCGCGGGCCGTTCGATGAACTCCCGGCGGAGCAAGGTGTTGAGCATCGCGTCATCCCCTGGAAAGATGTGAGCGCGAGCGAAGGTACCGGCATCGTGCATATCGCGCCCGGTTGTGGCCGCGAAGACTTCGGCCTTTCAAAAGAGTTCGGCCTGGCCGTCATCGCGCCCATCGATGAGTTCGGCGTCTATCTCGATGGTTACGACTGGCTCACCGGGCAAAAGGTGTCCGATGTGCCAGACGAGATAGCGGCTAACCTGGCACAAAAGGGATTGCTTTATCGACCACAGACCTACACGCACCGCTATCCCGTTTGCTGGCGCTGTAAAACGGAATTGATCTTCCGGCTGGTAGATGAGTGGTACATCTCGATGGAGAATCTACGCTACGAGATCATGAACAGCGTGAAACAGGCTCAGTGGATACCATCCTTTGGCTTTGACCGCGAGATGGATTGGCTCAAAAACATGGACGACTGGATGATCTCCAAGAAACGCTACTGGGGATTGGCCTTGCCCATCTACGACTGCGAAAATTGTGGCGCTTTCGAGGTGATCGGCAGCGAACACGAGCTGAAAGAACGCGCCGTTGAGGGCTGGGAGGAGTTCGAGGGTCACTCACCGCATCGTCCTTTCGTGGACGCGGTTAAGATTCGCTGCAAAAGCTGCGGTGAGGTGGTCTCGCGCATCAAAGACGTGGGCAATCCCTGGCTCGACGCCGGTATTGTTCCCTATTCGACGCTGCACTATCGCGGCAATCACGACTACTGGCGGCAGTGGTTCCCGGCGGATTTCGTCACCGAGTCTTTCCCCGGCCAGTTCAAGAACTGGTTCTATTCAATGCTGGTCATGAGTACCGTGCTGGAGGAAACCACGCCGTTCAAGACTCTTTTCGGCTATGCCACGCTGATGGGTGGGGACGGCAAGCCTATGCACAAATCGGCGGGCAACCTGGTGGTCTTCGATGAAGCCGCCGAGCGGGTGGGCGCTGATACCATGCGCTGGCTCTTCGTCAACCATGTGGCGGAACAGAACCTCAACTTCCCGTTCATCCCGACGGATGAGGACATGGCGAAGGCGGCACGCACGGGCCAGCCGGTGCGCCTGAGCGAGAAGTGGATGCTGGTGCGCCGCACGCTCGATAAAATCTGGAACGTCTACGGCTTCCTGGTGACGTATGCCAATATCGACGGCTTTGACCCGATGCAGTATAGCCTGCCAGCAGCACAACGCAGCGAACTGGATCGCTGGATACTCTCCGAGTTGCAGCAGACCATTCGCACCATCACTGACGGGCTGGAGCAATACGACAGCTCAAAACCCGCGTCAGCCATACAGGATTTTCTGGAAGACCTGTCTAACTGGTATCTGCGGCGCAGCCGCGAGCGCTTCTGGAAAACTGGCATGGACGATGACAAGGTCGCGGCGTACCTTACGCTCTATGAGTGCCTGACAACGCTTGTCACCTTGCTTGCGCCGTTCATTCCGTTCATAACGGAGGAGTTGTACCAGAACCTTGTGCGCAGCGTCAACCCGCAGGCGCCTGTCAGCGTCCACCTGTGCGATTGGCCGCAAGTGAACGAGGAGTTGGTCGATGAAACGCTGACACGCGAAACGCATCTGGTGATGCGCGTGGTCGGGCTGGGACGTTCGGCGCGCGAAAAAGCGCAGATCAAAGTACGCCAGCCCCTGAACGCGCTTTATGCGCGCGTCGCGGATGCCGGCGAAGAGGAGGCGCTGCAACGCTTGCAAGGTCAGGTACTCGAAGAACTAAACATCAAGCAACTACGCCTGATGAGCGCTGACAGCGACATGCTGGCATATACGCTCAAACCGCAGGTGAAGGTGCTTGGACCGAAATATGGCCCACTGGTGCAAAAAATCCTGGCGAAGTTCAAGGCCCTCGACGCGCATGGAGCGCAGCAGGCGGCCAGAGAACTGAGCGAGAGCGGTTCCCTGCAATTCACCCTCGATAGTCAACAGGTCGTGCTGACGCAGGGTGAGGTTGAGGTTATCGCAACCGCGCGCACCGGCTTCGTGGCGGCAGAAGAACACGGCTACGTGGTAGCGCTCGAAACCGTTATCACGCCGGAACTGCGCGAAGAAGGACTGGTGCGCGATCTGACGCACTATGTACAGGACATGCGCAAAAAAGCTGGCCTCAAGATCGAGGATCACATCACGCTGACGCTTTATACGGATGAAGAGTTGGCCGCGATGCTCAATCGTAATAGGAACACTGTGCAGGAGGAGACACTGGCCGATACGCTCAACGTCTCGACAGGGCCGTCCCCGACCCACGTTTCGGACGAGCTTTACCGCGAAGCCATCTCGCCAAATGAGATGAAAAAGCTGGAGCAGTATACTGTTGAGGTAGTGTTAGGCAAGGTGTAGAGAAGAGTCCGTCTCGCCTGTCATTCTGAGCGCAGCGAAGAATCTTTGTGCGGTTCACTAAGAGATTCTTCGCTGCGCTCAGAATGACATCTCCCATCTCGTTGGCTCCTTTCCCCAAAAACCTCCTGGCGAAAGGTGTGGTGCGCTTGCGCTGCCCTCTTCTCTCACAAAGCGTCCGTGATGTGACGGGCTAGCGCTGTGCTTCGTATAGGGTATCAGAATAATTTCGTAGAAGGCAATCATGGAAAATCGTAAAATAGCCTGGAAAGAGGCGGGATGGGTATTTGCGCTCAGCCGCCTCATCATCCTGCTTATCAGCGTGTTCAGCGTGGCATTTTTTCCACAAAGCGGACAGGTTTCGCCGGTTAATTGTTCTGTCAGCTTTAACCCGTGCCTGGGCGCGTGGTATCACCTGGACGCGATAGCCTACGTCAATATCGCGCATCATGGCTATACGTTTGCCCCTGACACCGCTTTTTTCCCTTTCTGGCCCTTGCTGGAACATTTTGGTAGCCTGTTGCTGGGCAGTTCTTTCCCCAATGCCTATTATATTGCCGGCGTGCTGCTGGCGAATATCTGCTTCTATTTTGTGCTTGTCCTCCTTTACAACCTGCTGGCACAAGATTTTGAGGCGAGCATTGCGCGGCGCGCGCTGTTCTTCCTGTCATTCTATCCCTACGCGCTTTTCTTCTTTGCAGGTTATACCGAATCGCTATTTCTTTTGCTGACACTGGCGCTTTTCCTGGTGTTGCGCCGGGGCAGGGCGCTTGACTGGTGGCTGGCTGGCCTGTTCGGTTTGCTGGCATCCGCCACGCGCTCAACCGGTTTAATACTGACCATTCCATTTCTGGTCGTCTATATCCAGCGCTTCTGGACGCCAGCACAACGTGGTTCACACTCGTGGGGCGAAAAAATCAACGCGCTGCTACCAATCGTCTTGATTCCGCTTGGCCTGGTTGCTTATATGCTCTTCCTCAAAATTACGAAAGGCAATGCGCTGATTTTCATTGCGCAGGAATCTAACTATGGCTGGCATCGACACCTCAGTTTCCCCTGGGTGGGCATTGTTGCTGCAATCGGCAATCTTTTTAGAGGAGGCGTCTCTGGCGCAGCGTACCTGCAAAATGCTGTTGACCTGACGTTTACACTTTTCCCATTAGCCGTTTTAGCTATCGGCTGGAGACGAATGCCGCTCCATTACGCGCTTTTCGCCGCCGGAGTGGCCCTTTTCACGCTCAGTTTCCCCCAGCAAATCGAACCTCTTACATCGCAGCCACGCTATATGCTGATCCTCTTTCCAGTTATGGCTATGCTGGCACTATGGAGCAAACGCGAACGTTTCTATCAATGGGCGCTGGTTTTTGTTTCGCTATCGCTCTTCACCATCAACATTGTGCTATTCATCTCGCATTACTGGGTAGCATAGCCAGAAGGCATAACAATCTGGTAAAATTTGCTCTTAGAGGAAACATTCTCTACAATAGATGAGATCGCATTGATGAATGACAATAGTTACGCCTGTTTGATAAAGGTTGAGATTATAGATGTTGACGCTACATGAAATTCAGCGCGAAAAGAAATTGGTGGCTCTTTCGTCCGTGGGTGCGGCCATTGGACTGACGAGCATCAAGATTGTGGTAGCCCTGCTGACGGGCAGCCTGGGCATACTGGCGGAGGCCGCTCATTCCGGCCTGGACCTGGTAGCAGCCTTGCTGACCTACTTCGCGGTGCGCGTGGCCGACCGTCCTCCCGACGCGACTCATAACTACGGACATGCAAAAGTTGAAAACCTCTCGGCTTTTATCGAAGCCGGTTTGCTCATATTGACGGCGCTGTGGGTCATTTACGAGTCTGTACGCCGCCTGCTCTTTCACGATGGTCATGTTGATGCCAATATCTGGGCTTTTCTGGTAATGTTGGTGGCTATCGCTGTCGATTTCACACGCTCGCGCGCGCTCATGCGTGTGGCGCACAAGCTGGGCAGCCAGGCCCTGGAAGCCGACGCGCTGCACTTCAGCACCGACATCTGGAGTTCCGTTGTCGTGATTGCAGGCTTGATCGTCGTTCGCCTGTCGCAAAGTTTCCAGCTACCAGCGTGGTTTGGACAGGCCGATGCCATTGCTGCACTGGGCGTCTCCGCCATTGTAATCTGGGTCAGTATGCGTCTACTTAGAGTCACAGTAGATGCTTTGTTGGATCGCGCTCCTGATACACTGGTCAAGCAGGTCGAATCATCCATTGCGCAGGTCGAAGGTGTGACAGAGGTGCGTAGAGTACGCGAGCGACGAGCCGGCAATAAGCTCTTCGCTGACGTAGTGATTGGAGCGCCACGCACCTATACTTTTGAACAAATCCATACGCTCAGCGAGCAGGTAGAGCAGGCTGCTATTGTAGGCGCGCGTGCCATTTCGCCACAAAGCGACGTTGATGTGCTGGTTCACGTCGAACCGACCGCCTCGCCCGGCGAAACGTTGATCGATCAAATCCATTACCTGGCGGAGTTACAGGGCGTCCATGCGCACGATATTCACGCGCGCGAGGTCAACGGACGCTTAGAAGCTGATTTTGACATCGAAGTTCATGCCGATGTCGATTTGCAGGAGGCGCATAGAGTGGCAAGCCGCCTGGAACAGGCCATCCTGCAAAACAATCCTCGCGTCGGTCGCGTGACCACCCACCTTGAAGCGCCTACTGAGACGATTGTGCGCCGCAAGGACGTTACACAAAACTATACAGAGATGGCAGAGCATATCGTCGCACTGGCCGACGTGGTGGCTGGCAAGGGCAGCGCGCACGATGTTCACCTGTATCAACCATCCACCACGCAGCTAGACCATACGAACATCTCCGGCAACAACAAAGAAGAACTTGACCTTGTGCTACACACCTTTTTTGACCCACACATCCCGCTGAGCCAGGCGCACATTCAGGCCGAGGAGATCAAACGGTCGCTGCGCAAGGAATACCCTAACCTGGGATCGATTGCTATTCATACCGAACCCCCGGAATAACTCTCGGGATTGATACTACACAGATTTCTCCTGTTCAAAAAGAATAACCTGTTGTACAGGTGCGTTAATTCAAGGGGGTAAGCAATGATTATCTTTGACGAGGACAGACTATCCGACTCGCCCTTTGTCGAACGGGTCTGGCGTTGCCATAGCGAGGGTACAGACCCCTTTCTCTCCATTGCCGCGAGCCGCTGCGAATTGGTGGTGAGTAGGCTTCAGGGTAAGATCACCGTGACAGTGCGCGGGCCGGAAACCAGAGCCACGCCGATGGGAGACTGTCCTGGAGATGGAGAGTGGCTTGGCATCATCTTGAAGCCCGGCGCGTTTCTCCCCTTGCTACCTCCTGAAAGGCTGGTTGATGGAGACGTGAACCTACCCATCGTCTCCAGCAATTCCTTCTGGCTCTTTGACTGCGCCTGGCAGCTTCCCGACTATGACAATGCTGATACCTTTGTCAACTGGCTGGCGCGCAAGGGGCTGCTTGTATGTGATCCGGTTGTCGATGCTGCCTTACAGGGGACTTTGAAAAACCACGACCCTCGCAAAGTGCAACGTCATTTCTTGCGAGCGACTGGACTGACACAGAGTACGGAACGGCAAATCGAACGCGCACGTTACGCTACCTACCTCTTACGGCAGGGTGTCTCAATTCTGGACACAGTTGAGCAAGCGGGCTATTTCGACCAGCCACACCTGACCCGTTCGCTGAAGCATTTCATCGGGCAAACACCGGGCCAGATACTTCAGAAAAGCCGGCCTGAGCAGATGTCGTTTCTGTACAAGACAACGCCTGTCGCACATGGCATACTATCTCTATCTGATACATAAAAAAACAAATAAGGAGAAGAGTGTGAGAAAAATTATCGTCCTGACATTCGTAACACTTGACGGCGTCATGCAAGCTCCCGGCGCGCCAGAGGAAGACCCGACTGGCGGCTTCCCGTTTGGCGGGTGGCTTGTTCCCCACTTTGACGAGTTCCTGGGCCAGACAATGACCGAGCAAATGGACAGGCCATTTGACTTATTGCTTGGCAGGAAGACCTATGAACTTTTCGCCGCCTACTGGCCGCATCATCCCGAAGAAGGGGCCGGAATTAACAATGCAACCAAGTACGTTGTCTCGCACGCACCGATGGAGTTTACGTGGGAGCGTTCAGTGCTTTTGCAAGGCGATCTCGTCGATGAGGTCAAAAAGCTAAAAGCGCAGGACGGACCCGAACTACAGGTACATGGTAGCAGCAATCTCATTCAAACTCTTTTGAAGCACAACCTGGTAGATGAACTATGGTTGAAAATATTCCCGATCACGCTGGGTACGGGCAAGCGTTTGTTTGCCGAAGGCACCACTCCGGCAGCATTTACCTTGCGCGAAGCGAAAACGTCGCCGAGCGGTGTCATCATCGCCTCCTACGAGCGCGCGGGAGGAGTAAAAACAGGATCGGTTGCCTGATCGTTCACAGGAGAAAAAGATTCTTTGCAAAGCAGGAGTGAGAGTCCTTTTACAACGTGCCTCTCGCTCCCGCATCGCCAAAGAAGATTCCTACGTTGTTGGCAACATAATCTTCGGAAACAGCACGCTATCCGGCTGCACTTTCGTTCCAGCCGGGTAGCGTCCCCAACTCGTTTCCTCTGCTTCCTGAGAGCCATCTTGCGAGTGTTCGCCTGTCGAGAGGCTAATGCCCAGTTGCTGAGCGATGCCTGCGGCACTTGCCGGGAGAAACGGAGCGCAGTGATAAGCAACCAGGCGCAGTACCTCAACCAGATTATACAGCACCGTGCTTAATCTCTCCCCGGCGTGACTGTCTTCTCCCGTGCTTTTACGCAGCTTCGCCAGTGTCCAGGGTTCGACATCGGCCACGTACTTGTTTGCCGCTCCTACGAGATTCCAGATGGCATCCAATGCTTCATCGAGCGCGAAGCGCGATAGGGCGGCATCCACTTGCCCGCGCACATTCCGGGCTGTTTCAACGAGACGGAGATCAACCGCCTCCAACGAGCCGGGAGTTGGCACGGTGCCGCCATAGTAGCGACCGACCATGCTAACGACCCGGTTTAGCAGGTTGCCGAGTTGATCGGCAAGGTCGCTATTGTAAGCATGGAGGAAACGTTCCTGGGTGAAATCGCCATCTGCGGTGGATGGTATCTCTCGCAACAGGTAATAGCGCAGCGCATCCGTGCCATAGAGATCGACCAGTTCGACCGGATCAACCGTATTGCCCTGTGATTTGCTGATCTTGCTGCCATCGATCGTAACGTAGTCATGCACGAGTATGGCAGTGGGCAACGGCACTTGAGCCGAGAGCAGCATGGCCGGCCAGTAGACGGCGTGGAAGCGAATCACGCCCTTACCGATGACATGTGTCCGGTGAGGGTTATGTAACCAGTAACGCTGGTACGAAGGAGCGTCATCAACATAACCGAGCGCGGTAATATAGTTGCCCAGCGCATCAAACCAGACGTAGATCACTTGATCCTCGTCGCCAGGTACAGGAATACCCCAGCCATGAGCGCGCGTCCGTGAGCGCGAGATGCTGAAGTCGTTCAAACCGCCGCGAATAAAACTCAGTACCTCATTCTTACGTTTCTGCGGGACGATGTGTAACTGGTTGGATGCGATGAGTTCGTATAAACGTTCGGCGTAACGCGAGAGGCGGAAAAAGTAGTTTTCCTCTTCAATCAAGGTAGGCGCTGTCAAATGTTCGGGACACAAGCCATTTACCAGCTCGCTTTCGGAGTAGAACTGTTCGCAGCCGAAGCAATACAACCCGCTATAGGGACGCTTATAGATGTCGCCGTTCTCATCGCAAGCTTGCCACAACTTCTCCACCCCCGCTTTATGGCGCGGCTCGGCGCTGGTGCGGATGAAATCGTCGAACGACAGGTTCAGGACGCTGCGCAGATTGTAAAAATGCGCGGCGTTTCTGTCCACCAGCGCGCGGGTTGAGATACCTTCTTGTTCGGCAGACTGCACATTCTTAAAGGCATTTTCGTCGGTGCCTGTTAAAAACCAGACATCATCGCCCTTGAGCCGGTGATAGCGGGCCAGCACATCGGTCAGAATGGTTTCCTGGGCGAAGCCAATATGCGGCTTCGCATTGACATATGGAATCGCCGTAGTGATGTACCAGGGCGATTGGGCATCGGATGTGTTCAAGTTCGTCATGGTAAAAACCTCCTCCTTCATTATAAATGATAATAGATGCTCAAACAGTACAAAAAGAGCCACCCCATTCGGGGTGGCCCTGCATGTTCTTCGTTGGTCGTATCAGGTGGCAGAAGACACAGGCAACACTCCGCATGGGTTAGTGCGGCTTCGCATTGCCATAGACATGAAAAGTAAAGAGAATGTTGTCATGCTGTCACCTTTGTGCTTTTAGTAAATCGCGCGAATATTCGACGATTCAAGTAATCAGCTACCGCCAGCGGTCTAACGTGGTAATCTGGATCAGGTTGCCGCAGGTGTCGTTCACTATAGCGATGGTCGAGCCGGTAACTTTGGTCGGCGGCATGGTGAACTCTGCGCCCGCGGCCTTCATGCGGTCGTACTCGCGCTGTACGTCGTCTACGTAGAACATAACGGCTGGCTGGCCCTGCTCGAACATCGCCTGCTGGTAGGACTTAGCCGCCGGGTTGTCATTGGGTGCGAGCTGTAGCTCGACGCCGTCCGGCTCCTCGGGTGACGCGACGGTGAGCCACCGGTACGGACCCTGAGTAACGTCCGCTTTCTTCACGAGGCCCAGGATGTCGGTGTAGAAGCGCAGAGCTTTCTCCTGGTCGTCCACATAGATGCCGGTCACTTTGATTTTCATGGTGCTTTCCTCCTGTCACATTAGTTTGGAATGGTCGTCACTCCACTGTAAACTTTGAGCAGAGGAATCACCCAAAATCGACAGATCCATGTTAAAGTTTACAACATGCCGAATTCCTAACATTCGCGCCATTTACCATGTTTTCTCCGCTCATTATAACAGATGTGCGCGAAACGTCAATGTATGACGCGGTCAAGCACCATGATAGCGAAGATCGCGGCCAGGTACATGTTCGAGTACCAGAAAAGCGTGCGCGCCCACTTCTTGGATTGATCGCGCCACAGGCGGATGGCATAATAGACCAGCCCGCCGCCCAGGAGGGTAGCTCCGATCAGGTAGAAGTAGCCCATGACTCCCATAACGAAAAGAGCGAGAGTGAGCGCCAACAAGAACACCGAGTACAGCAGAATTTGCCGCCGCGTCTCCGCCTCGCCCTTAACTACCGGCAGCATGGGTATACCTGCCTTTTCGTAGTCCTTCTGGATGAGCAGCGAGAGCGCCCAGAAGTGCGGCGGCGTCCAGAAGAAGATGATGGCGAAAAACATGACGGGCGGTAGGCTCAGGCTATTGGTGACAGCTGCCCAACCGACCAGCACAGGTACCGCGCCAGCAGCGCCGCCGATGACGATATTCTGCGTCGAGGTGCGTTTGAGGCCAAGTGTATAGACGAAGACATAGAAGAGAATGGCGGAAAAGGCCAGTACCGCGCTGAGCAGGTTGACGAAGGCAAACAGTACGATAAACGAAACGATGCCCAGGATGATACCAAAGATCAATGCCTGCTGTGGTTCCACGCGACCGGCGGGCAGCGAGCGGCGCTGCGTGCGTCCCATGATCTGGTCAATATCGCGGTCGATATAGCAGTTGATGCAATTGGCGCTGCCTGCCGCCATCGCTCCACCCAGGAGCGTCGGAATGACAAGGGCAAGCGAAGGCAGGCCTCGTTCAGCAATTGCCATCGCCGCCAGCGTCACGCCGAGCAACAACACCGTTACATGCGGCTTCATCAAATCAATATAGTTGGCGATGGTCTGCCACACCACGCTCACCTCTTTTTCAGCCTCGGCCTGTTCCATCCTTTCGATCTCTTGCGCTGCCGGGGCGGCGCGGAGTTGCCGGGATGCGAGCGCGGCCAGCAGCACCAGCGTTCCCCAGACGGCGGTGGCGAGCGCGAGATGCAAGCCCGCGACAAAGGCTGGCTCTTTGAGCAGCACGATCAAGCCGCCCACTATCGCCTGCCATATAAAGAGGATGCCGCCAATCAGTCCGACGATGGCCTGCCCGCGCGCGATACGCCAGCGACGCAGAGCCGCAATGACGGTCCAGAGCGTTACAAGGCCGACGAAGACGGCGAAAACGCGGTGCAGGATATTGATACTGGCGAGATGATTGCTCACAGCCCACGAAGCAGGTGTGCAGAACGGCCAACCGGGACAGGCCAGCGCCGCGCTACTGCCGGTTACGTACGAACCGAATAGCATCAGGATGTAGACAAGCAAAGCGTTGGAGATCGCCAGTTGCACGAATTTGCGCGTTTTCGCCGGAAGCTCTTTACTCGTCGCGGGCTTGCCGCTCAGTACGGCAATGGTAATCACAACGGCGAAGATTGCCAGCGCCGTACCCAGGTGTGCCATAATAATCTGCGGCGGCAACTTCCAGAGAACCGTCAGCCCGCCCAGCACAATCTGAATCGCCAGCAGTAGTGGAGCAGCAATCGCCATGATGAGCAGCGCGCGATCTTTACGCGCCCACGCAATGATCCCGATTACCAGCAACACGATCAGAATAGTGACAGAGGCGGCAGTGAAGCGATGGAACTGCTCAAGAAACACATGGTATGTGACTGAGTAATATGCCTGGCCGTAGCAAAACGGCCAATCCGGGCAGCTCAGCCCGGAGCCGGTGGCGAGAACCGTGCCACCCAGCGCGATCAAAAAATAAGTAACGACGGTCGTTACCCATGCAACGCGACGTATGAATGTCATAGGATGACTCCTGACTATAATTGCGATCAAATATTAAGGCCGGGGTAGCCATTGTTTCATGCCAATCTCCAGTCCGCCTTCCTCGCTGCTAAGATCGGGCTTGCTATTTGAGTCAAGCGTCTCGAATAAGAGCCGCTCGTGGCCCCCGGCGTCTATGATGTACATAGATGGGTCATGTACATCGTTCCCGCTCGGATCAACCTGCACATAGACGCCGTACTGGTGATAGACGGCTTGCAGTTGTTGCGCCGT
>DASTKD010000324.1:0-16335 GCA_035716135.1 Ktedonobacteraceae bacterium | reverse complement strand
GAATAGAATGCGCTGTAGACCTGTCCCCTGTCTACTTTGCCCCTTCGGGTGTTTCTGTCGTGGTGGCTGGTATATGTCTATCATAGAAAAGAACTCCTCCAACACTCCGACTGCCTGTTTGTTCGATCGTAGTGTACTTATAAAAATTCACAAACAGGTCGCATTTTCAGGCCGGAGCATCACAGGAAGGTCACTATTTCTTTGCGGCAGAGGTTGCCTCCCGTACTCTCGCCCCTTCTTCCTGCCGGATCATCGCTCGCAAATCGAACGCCTTACAGCATTGGAGTCACAGGAGCGTGTCGCATAATCACCCCGCGAGCATTGAGATTGTGACGTTTCTGTTAAGGAGCAAAGATTACTTGTGACTGCTTTGAGAGACCGGACTGCTACTCTTCTTACTGTCAAAATACGAAAGGGGAACAAGCACATGAAAATAGGCATTCCTAAAGAAGTGCAGGCCGGTGAGACGCGGGTAGCGCTCGTTCCTGGCCTGATCCCTCTTCTGCTAAAGGACCGGCACGAGGTGCTGGTTGAAGCTGGTGCCGGAGCCGGGGCGTACTTCTCTGATACACAGTATCTCCAGGCAGGAGCCTCGCTGATCGAGGATGTCTCGGCCTTATATGAGCAAGTTGATATAGTTTTCAAGGTACAACCACCGCAGATGCACCCGGCCACTCGTCTACACGAAGCCGAGATGGTGCGTGAGGGGTCCTCCTATACAGGGTTTCTTTCTCCGCTCGCGCTTATGGATGTGATGGAGACGTTTGCCATGCGCAAGATTACCGCCTTCGCCATGGAGTTCATCCCGCGCCTTACCCGCGCCCAGAGTATGGATGCCCTGAGTTCCATGGCGACGGTAGCGGGCTATAAAGCCGTGTTGTTGGCGACCGAACACCTGGGCAAAATGTTCCCTCTCTTGATGACCGCCGCAGGAACGATCAGACCGGCTACAGTGCTGGTGCTGGGCGCAGGCGTGGCGGGGTTACAGGCCATTGCGACGGCGAAACGACTCGGCGCCAGAGTGGAAGCCTTTGATGCCCGCCCGGCCGTGCGCGAGCAGATTCAGAGCCTGGGGGCAACTTTCATCGAGATGGAACTATCGCAGGATGCGGAGACAGCAGGCGGCTATGCCAGAGAGCAAACGGCTGAATTTCTCAGGCGCGAGCAGGAGGTCATCCGCGCCCGTTTTCCCGGCGTGGATGTGGTCATCAGCACGGCGCAGGTCTTCGGGAAACGCGCTCCATTGCTCATTACGAACGAGATGGTCAGGTCCCTGCGTCCTGGGTCGGTGATTGTTGATCTGGCCGCCGAGCAGGGCGGGAACTGCGAGCTGACTCGTGCGGGCCAGACCATCGAACACGAGGGAGTCGCTATTATTGGCGCGACGAATGTATCTGCCATGCTTCCCGTTGATGCCAGCGTACTCTACGCCCGCAACGTCGTCAACTTGTTCCGTTACCTCTATCCGGCAACCGGGCCTCAGCCTGATGGCACCGATGAACTGGCGCGAGGAGCCTGTGTGACGCGCGGCGGGGAAATCGTGCATGAACTGCTTCAACCTTTGATAAGAGAAGAGGTATCAAGATGAATAATGTACTCTTCGAGTCACTCTATATCCTCGCCCTGGCCGGGTTTCTGGGATTTGAGGTGATCCGCAAGGTGCCGCCCTTGCTGCACACGCCACTCATGTCCACCACCAATGCGATTTCCGGTATCTCCCTGGTCGGCTCGCTCGTCGCGGCTGGCAGCGGTCAGAGTATTGTCGGTACCATACTGGGAACCATTGCCGTGACCGCCGCGACCATTAACGTCGTAGGTGGCTTCATGATTACCGATCGGATGCTCAAAATGTTTCACCGGAGGGAGAGTACACCACAATGAACGATATACTCCTTTCCGCTGCGTACCTGGCAGCCGCCATCCTGTTTGTGACGGGGCTGAAGGCGCTCAATTCGCCGCAGACCGCCCGGCGCGGCATCTTCCTGGCAGAGATCGGGATGCTGCTCGCGGTGGTGGGTACTCTCCTGCACGGCGAGATCATTCAGTACCAGTGGATTCTGGTTGGATTAGTTGTAGGCTCGACCATCGGCGCGCTCATGGCAATCTTTATGCCGATGACCGCCATGCCCCAGCGAATTGCGATCTCACACTCCTTTGGCGCGCTGGCCGCTACCCTGGTTGGCATTGTTGAATATTACCAGCGCGGCCTGACTCTCGATCACGGCACCATGGCTGCATTAGGATTTGAGGTGCTGTTCGGATCGCTCACCATTACTGGCAGCCTGATGGCCTTTAGCAAGTTGCAGGAACTGGTGAAGAGCGCACCCGTCACCTATCGCTTCCAGAATGTCTCGAATATCCTGCTCTTCTTTGCGCTGGTGGGTGTCTTTGTCTTTCTCATCATCCGACCTGCTACGGGCGTACTCTTCTACAGCATGATCGGCGCGGGGCTGCTGCTCGGCATCCTGATTGTGCTGCCGATAGGAGGGGCGGATATGCCGGTGGTCCTCTCGCTGCTCAACTCTTATGCGGGCCTGGCTTCTGCCGCCACCGGCCTGGTCATCAACAATAACGTGCTGCTGATCGCGGGTGCGCTGGATGGAACCTCCGGCTTCTTCCTCTCCCTGATGATGAGCCGGGCCATGAACCGCTCCTTCACCAATGTGCTTTTCGGCGCGGTGGGGACGATGAAAGCGGGAGCGCAGGCACCGGGGAAGGGAGAAGAGGCGCGGACGGTGACGCGCTACACCCCGGAAGATGCCGCCTATATCCTGGAAAATGCTCAGTCCGTGATTATCATTCCTGGCTATGGCATGGCGGTCGCGCAGGCGCAGCACGCTGTGCAGGAGCTGGCTGCGCTCCTGATTGAGCGCGGCGCAACTGTGCGCTATGCCATCCACCCGGTGGCCGGTCGTATGCCCGGACACATGAATGTGCTGCTGGCGGAGGCGAACGTGCCGTATGATTTGCTGTGCGAGCCTGAGCAGATCAATGACGATTTTCAGGGTACCGACGTGACCCTGGTCATCGGCGCGAACGACGTGGTGAACCCCGCCGCGCGCTACAAGAAGGATAGCCACCTCTATGGGATGCCTATTCTCAACGCCGACCAGGCGCATACCGTCATGATCCTGAAGCGCAGCCTGTCTCCAGGTTTTGCCGGCGAGGATAATGAACTCTTCTACGAGAAGCAGACCATGATGGTTTTCGGCGATGCCAAAGCAACGCTGACGAGCCTGGTCCAGCTGTTGAAGAAGATTGCGGTGGCACAGGCTGGCTGAGGAAGAAATGCATCATGGAGATGGCGTCCGCAGGACGCCATCTCCAACCTACTGGCTCAGCCGAAAGGGTGGGTACTGATCAGTGACCAGGATGAAGGCGTAGGCCAGGACCCGGTTATCCCAACGGATGACACCCTCCACGAACGCGAACATCCCTCTGGGGTAGTGTTCGGTGAACAGGATAGCAAACCAGGCGATAATTACCACTACGACTAGCGCGATATGCAGGAAGAACAGCACCACGTAGTGAGGAATAGCCAGGAACCACTTCACCAGAGGCAGCCACTGGTTGAGTTCGCGCTCCACATCAGGGTAAGGGTAGTCCAGGTGTACCGACTGGTGATCGGTAGTGGACGGGTACCGGTCGTCCATCAGAGCCATGTAAGCGCCTACCCTGGCACCGAAGCGCTGGAGTTCCAGGTTCCAGTCGAACCACCAGCGGGGGTACTTTTGCCGGAACACGATCATCAGCAGGGGAGCGAAGAACAGCAGACCGCCAGCGCCGGCGGCGACCGCCGTGGTCCTGCCATTTGAAGTCCATTGCCAGACCCCGCCGTCCACGGCTCCCAGCACAATTGCGATGGGGATAACCAGAAAGAGGCGGAAGAACGTAGACAGCCGATCGAGCGGTCGATCAGGGTAATCGACCGAGAACTGGACGGGATATGTTGTCTGCTGCATCATAAAAAACCTCCCAGGATCGTTTTGTTAGGGGATGTTTCATCCGGTTGAGTCAGGAGATGAGGAGGGTTCGTTGTCCTCCTTCTCCTGGTCAAAAATCATGGGGAGTGTCAGGAAGAAGGTAGAACCGTTGCCTTCTTCCGACTCGAACCAGAGGCGTCCCCCGTGCCGCTCAACCAGTTCGCGGCAGATGTAGAGGCCCAGACCCGTCCCGCTGATTCCCCAGGCCTGGGCGTTATCGGCTCGCATGAAGCGCCCGAATATCTGTGCCTGCTGATGCTGCGGGATGCCGATGCCCTTATCCTGCACGCTGATCTCAACTGAACGGGTGGCAATTTCTTCACGCAAGGTGATGGTCACAGGGCCTCCCTCTGGACTGTACTTGATGGCATTGCTGACCAGATTGGTCAGAACCTGCTCGATGCGTCCCGGATCGATATTTGCTAGAAGCGCGGGCTGCGTGGTTCGTACCTCTAGCTGGTGCCTGGTTGTCGTCTGTTGCAGTAGCCTGACGACACGCTGCGTGAGCGAGACCGCATTGGTCGGAATGCGTTGCAGGAGCAAACGCCCGGTCTGTAAGCGGGTCACATCCAGCAGTTCCTCGGTGAGCTTGACCAGGCGCGTCGTTGCCAGTTCGATTTCCTCCAGCGCTTCGTTCTGCCAGTCGGCCAGGGCTGGTCCGTGCTTGCGCGCCGTTTGCACCAGCAGCATATCGGCAAAGCCTTTAAGCGCGGCCAGGGGGGTACGCAGCTCATGAGCCACAATGCCCACGAACTCATCCTTGAGATATTCTGCTTCTTTGAGTGTGCTCACATCCTGGTGCATGACCAGCGCCACGAACTCGCTTCCCTCCGTCTCTGCCTGCTGCCCTGGCTTCTGTAAGGGGTCGCTCCAACGTTGCAGCGAGGGCAGCGCTACAGCGTTGACCAGGACGGGCAAGCTGGAACCGCCGGGACGGCGAATCAGTTCCTGCTGTTGCAGGACTGTCTCCCCTCGCTGGACAGCGCGCAAGGTGGCGTACCTCTCAGGTGCCAGGGGAAGGCCCTGCGCATCGAAGAGGCCGATGTGGTTGCTGGCGAGAAACTCGAGCATGGGCTGGTCGGTTTGCCACCTGGCCCCCCAGACGCTGCTGGCAGCGCGATTAGCCAGCAGGAGGCGAGCGTCAGGTCCATAGACCAGGTAGACACTGCCAGGCATAGCATCGAGTACTTCCTGCAAGAAAGCCAGGCGCGCGGCGGTCTGGGTTTGGACGGCTCGTTCGGTTTGCTCCAGGCGCCGGCGTTGGGTGATGTCCCGGTTGATCTCCAGGATGGCAGTGGTTCGCCCTCCGGCGTCGCGGACGAGCGCCTGGCGGCTTTCCACGATCACACTGCCGCCGTCCCGGCGCTTCTGGGTAAGTTCTCCCTCCCACTGCCCGCGCTGTTCGAGGCGTTCATCGATGCCGGCGCGGCTGGTGGGGAAGGATGTCCTGAGCAGAGTATGAACGACGCGGCCCTGCGCCTCACGCGCCGTCCAACCGTAGAGTTCCTCGGCTCCACTGTTCCAGGAGATTACACGATCGGCGGGATCGCGCACGAGAATGGCGTCGTGCGCAAGATTGATCAGTTCAGCCTGCAGGTGGATATATGCTACTTGCTGGAGACGCTCGCGCTCGGTGGCTCGCTGTGCGGTCACGTCCCGTATAGCTCCAATAGTATGGAGCGTGCTATCGAGTTGCAAGGGACTCAGACTGATCTCCACGGGGAATTCCGTGCCGTCCTTGCGCCGCGCGACAAGTTGCAGCCCAATCCCCATCGGGCGAGTATGCGGCGAGGCGAAATAGCGTTCGCGGTGGGTGACGTGAACCTTGCGGAAGCGATCTGGCAGGAGGAGTTCGAGCGGCTGCCCCCGCAACTCCGCGCGTGTATAGCCAAAAACTACTTCGGTTTGCCTGTTCACCAACATGATGACCCCGGCTTGATTCACGATCACCAGGGCATCGGGAGAAATGTCCAGGAATTGCTGGAGGTTGACGGAAGAGATATGGGCAAGGCCAACAGATGAGGAAGCAGAGGCACCTTGCGGTTCTACAACTTCGGACATCGGCGCGCTCCTCTCGACGCTGGGTGAGGATGACTGTTTCTTCTTTTCTGATGTCATTGTAAACTAGCAACGTCACTGTTTGCAAGGCGCGAAGAACACCAGAGACGGTTGTTGAAAGGTGTCTGTCCTGGCGATCAACCTCTGACCGGTCTTGCGTGTCTCTCCTCGACGCGCTTGTTCACTGCTGTGAGTTTCTTGTGACATCATCTCTTCCAGTCGTGAGATTTCTGTGATGGCCCTGCTTTATTCTATGAACAGAGAAGCCGGATCGGCCTATTGCAGGGCTATCCGGCACGAAAGGACACCGCTCATGGTGTCCTTGAAGGAGTACCGATGTTTAAGCGAATTCTCGTTCCGCTGGATGGATCTGACAGAGCGGAACAGGCCATTCCTTTCGCTGCGCGTATTGCACGCGCCTCGAATGGCACAGTGATTCTGATGCAAGTTGCACCCGCTCCCGTTGATTTCCAGGCTGAAGTGAAGCCGCCGGCTGAACTTTACCCTGAGAATAGTATTGAGGAAGGCAAGTCGCTCGCGTTCAACTACCTGGATAATGTCGGGAGGATGGCGGAACTCGTCGGTGTGGAAACTGAGATCCATGTGGAGTACGGCCATGTGGCTCCCTCTATTCTCGCGGCGATTGAGCCGCTTGAAGTTGACCTGATCGTGATGTGCAGTCATGGCTACGGCGGCTTCAAACGCTGGGCGTTGGGCAGCATCGCGCATAAAATCCTCGCGCATAGTCCAGTTCCGGTGCTGGTGCTGCGCGCTGGTGGCCCGTCGCTCACAGCAAAGGCAGTGTCCGCGCTGGTGGCCCTGGACGGCTCACCCCTGGCCGAAAGCGTACTGACCCCCGTTGTCCAACTGGCGACCGCGCTTGCTCCCTCGATGCGCATAACGCTGCACCTGGTGCGCGTGGTTGATCTGCCTGCCAGCTATAACTATGGTAAATTCGCGGCCAATGCATTTGTCGACCAGTTGCGGGAAGATGCCAAACACGAGGCGCAGGCATATCTGGCTGCTGTCGCGGAGCGGATCATCAACAGGGAGGATACCGTACCCGATCTTCTAGTGACGACATCGATTGCCGTCAATCCCGATGTGGCTGAAGCGCTGGTGCAGTTGACCGAAGAGGAACTGCACGCCGGAGGCCGTTTCGACCTCGTAGCTATGGCAACACATGGGCGCGGTGGCCCGCAGCGTTGGGTCATGGGCAGCGTGACCGAGCGCGTGCTGCACGCCACAAAGCTGCCCATGTTGATCGTCCACTCAACCGAACAAAGCGGGCATATTCACAAAGATCAAGAACGGCCTCTCCCCGTTCTTCAGTAAAGGAAAAAGGAGAAAGATCATGTTTAAGCGTATTCTTGTTCCCCTGGATGGATCGGCGCGCGCCGAAAGAGCCATTCCCGTCGCCGCTCGCCTCGCGCGCGCTTACGGCGCGTCAATTACCCTGCTCAGGATAGCAGAGACGCCGGTTGAGTACGGCCCTTATCTGGCCCCTCCTTCCAGCTATGCGAAGGAAGTGATCGACGCGGATATTGCCAGGCTGAAAGAGTACCTGGAAAAAGTGGCGCAAGCGGAAGCTCTGGCAGGTATCAACGTCGAAATCAAGGCGTTATTCGGCGCGGTCGCCCCGACCATCATCACAGCTGCCGAAGTCTACCATGTCAGTTTGATCGTGATGTGCAGTCACGGCTACACTGGCTTCAAACGCTGGATACTGGGCAGCGTGGCTGATAAAATTACGCGCCATGCGCCTGTTCCCGTCCTGATTTTGCGCGAGGGTGCGTTGTTGCCAGCCCGCTCGTCGTATCAACCGGTACGCGCATTGGCGGCCCTGGATGGCTCGCCCCTGTCGGAGGCGCTGTTTGAGCCGGTGGCGTACCTGGTAGCAGGACTCGCACATGCCACCTCGCAACAAGGCGAGTTGCGCCTGTTGCGCGTCGTAGACCTACCGTTCACCAGCGGTCCATTGAAAAGCCAGGCGTATGTCGATAGCAAGATGAGGGATGAGGCGGTGAAAGCGGCGCAGGATTACCTGGGAACCTTAATCGCGCGCCTGGAAGAGGGTGGCCTGGCTACCCTGAACATTGCTGTGACAGCATCGGTCGTATCTGACCCTGACGTGGCTGAGGCAATTATCAAGCAGGCGGAAAGCGGTGAGGGCGAATCGGTAGACCTGATCGCTCTGGCGACACATGGCCGGGGCGGGATGCAGCATTTTGTGATGGGCAGTGTGACCGAGCGCGTGCTGCATCACAGCAAACTGCCCCTGTTGATCGTGCGCCCGGCGAAAGAGCAGCAGGGCAGGCAGGAAAAGCAAGGAGCAGAGAGCAAAGCAACGGAAGTTGATATGCAATCGTGGGTGGGCCTGCTCTAGCCCTTGCTGATCTCATGCAAGATCAGATTCATAACGGCAGGCCATATGCTAACCTGCTTCTGCACTGAAAAGAGGGAGAGCAGGTGAGACAGGTCTGCTGCTTCACCATCCTGGAGATGTCTACCGGCAATATCCGGCCTGGGAATGACCCTGGTCGTCGAAGAAGGAGTTCAGCAGATGTTAAACTATGAATATGATTTTCGCCAACCCGTCTCTATCGACGCCGCTCCCGCCGGGAAAATCTGTGAATGGTGCGGGAAACCTGCCGTGCATCAGCTTACCGCGCAAGGAGGAGCGCGTCACAATGAGGGTGGATTTTTTTGCGCCCAGTGTAGCGCGACTTTTGTGCGCGCGGTCGCCAGTTCTCTATCCCGCGAAGTAACGGAGGGTGGGAAGGTCACGCCGGAGTAGTCTGTACCTGTGCCGGGCATCCTACCTTACCGATAGGCGTCTGCGTTGTATACTTGTACGGGTCGCGGGAGAAGCAAGATGTTTGATCTCTACAAGTAGTTCGCATGGAGGAAGATAGAATGCCCGATAAAGTCGCAAGCGACAAACCGAACAGCTCCGATGTTGCGCGATACCGCGCCAACTACCTCGCAGAGCAAGAAGGCGCGTATCTCTATACTCAGCTTGCCGGGGTCGAGAGCGATGCTCACCTGGCGGAACTCTACCGTCGCATTGCCAGTATTGAACAACGCCACGCTACCCTGTGGAAAGACTATCTGACCACGGCGGGTCAAACGCCGCCAGCTTATCGCCCGAACTGGCGCATCAGAACGCTCATCTGGCTTGCCAGGCACCTGGGAACAGGCGCGGTACTCTCCACCCTCTCCTCGATGGAAAAGAGCGCCATGACCGATTACGATGCACAGCCGGAGGCCGTCAATGCTGGCCTTCCGGTGGATGAACGCTCGCACGCGCGCCTGTTTCGCTACCTCCTCTCTTCGACGAAGGGCGGCATCGCTGGCCCCTTGCTCGCCCGGTTTGAAGGTCGCCACCGCAGCGCGGGTGGCAATGAGTTACGCGCTGCGGTGCTGGGGGCCAGCGACGGGTTGACCTCGAACCTCAGCCTGGTCATGGGAGTAGCGGGAGCCACCCTCACCGGTCACGCCGTCCTTATCGCTGGCTTTGCTGGCTTGCTGGCCGGGGCGTTCTCGATGTCCATTGGCGAGTGGGTCTCCGTTCAGAGCGCGCGTGAACTCAATCAGCACCAGATCGCCATCGAGAGCCAGGAACTGCAAGAGGCACCCGAAGAGGAGCAGCAGGAATTAGCGCTGATCTATCAATCAAAGGGTCTCGACGAACAAACCGCCAGCAACCTGGCTGCCAGTTTGATGCAGCAGAGCGATACAGCCCTGGATACGCTGGCACGCGAAGAACTGGGTATCGATCCGAAGGACCTGGGAGGTTCGGCCTGGACCGCCGCCATTACCTCGTTTTTCCTGTTCGCCGTCGGGGCAATTATTCCGGTGTTCCCTTTCATCTTCACTAACGGCTTTACTGCCGTCATCATCAGTCTGATCCTCAGCATATTTGGCCTGTTCGGCATCGGCGCGGGGGTAAGCCTGACCGCCGGTTCCCCTCTGTGGAAAGCGGGTGGGCGGCAGATTCTTCTCGGTCTGCTGGCAGCAGGCATGACCTTTGGCCTGGGAAAACTTATTGGCTCAGCGGTAGGCTAGTTCCCGCTCACGAACCGGCGCAATCATGGCGGGGTTGGTTGCGCTCCACGTTCTTACGAGTCTGAGGACCGGTGAAATCGTGATGGATTCGTGTGGGAACCATCCTCACCTGTGAGAGATGTGTGAGGTTGATGCTTTACACTTCACTCTGGATGAATGCGTACAGCAGCTTGAGATAGGAGTGAGGGCCGCAGGTTTGCAGCGCATCGAGAAGAGTTGTTTCAGCGTGGCGTAGCCACCCAACAAAGAGGAAAGCAGACACGGATCGAACACCATGAGGAGGAAAGGTATGAACACATTGCAAGTAAGAAGATCAGTGGCAGAGACTGAGACTGCTCCAGATCCATCGTGGAGAGGTCTCTACCGGGCCGGGGGCATTTCAGCCATGCTGTTTGTCGTGCTTCTACTCGTTGCCATCGTGATTGTCGTCGTTGCACCGCCTCCTCTGAACGCAGACGGGGCAACCACGCTCCAATATATCGCTTCGCATAAGGTACTCTACATTATCGAACAGGTGCTGTGGTTAGCGCCCAGTGTCTTTGCTGCGGTTGTCTTCCTGGCGCTCTTCCTGGCACTCAAACACCTGAATAAGAGCTACGCTGCACTGGGTGCGCTGGCCGGGTTCGTCTCCTGGGTTTTGGGGCTGGCAATACCGACCACCGGTGGGGGAGCGCCTGTCCTGGTGTACCTGAGCGACCAATATATGACAGCCGCCACCGCTGCGCAACACACGACCTTCGCCACTGTTGCTGAGGTGTTTATTGCGCAGAATAACATCACGAGCGCTGCCGGTATCCTGGCCCCGGTCGGCATCCTGATCATCTCTCTCGTCATGTTGAAAGGCGTCTTTCCGAAAGGGATTGCGTATGTAGGCATCGTAACTGGCGTTCTGGGCATCTTCAGTGAGGCTCTCCGGCCCCTCATCGGCCCCGGCTACTTCGTCTACGGTTTGCTCCTGCCGACCTGGGTTCTTCTGGTTGGGTGGAAACTCTACAGGCTGGCTAGAGCTTGAAAAAGGTTTAGAAAAATAAGGAGGTATCCATCATGAGTTGGTTGATTGCTCTTTTCGCCCGTTTAGCTTTGCTTGTCGTCTGGCTCTCTACTGCGTTAGTAAACCATGCATTTCACGGGGGCTGGATTCTGCCTTTGCTGGGGATTCTCCTCCTGCCGATTACCACCCTGGTCTATGTCCTGGTCTATTACATCTCTGGAAATGTGACCGGTTGGGGTTGGCTCTGGATCGTCCTGGCATTCCTGCTTGACATGGCAGCGAACAGTTATCCTGCCAGAAGCGCTACACGAGCAAGAAGCACAAGAGAAAGGACACAAGCATGATTAAAACCTATCACGTCAATGTTGCTGATCGCATAGAAAGCGCACTGATCACGGCGCTGCTGCGTGCCGGAGTCAAAATGGGAACGACCTCGCTACTCACCGTGCGCGGCCGCAAAAGCGGTCAGCCACATACGGTTCTGGTGGTTCTGGTTGAGCAGAACGACCAGCGCTGGCTGGTGGCTCCTTACGGTGCAGTACAGTGGGTTCGCAACATCCGGGCAGCGGGAACGGCAACGCTCACTCGCAGCCGTCATTCCGAAGAAATCACCGTGACCGAACTGCCAGCACAGGAGGCAGCCCCTGTCCTCAAGCAGTACCTCTCGCGTGTCTCCGGGGGAGTTCGTATATACTTCGATGCCAGGAAAGACTCTCCCATCGAGGCTTTTGAGCGTGAAGCATCCCGTCACCCGGTCTTTCAGGTTATGACGGTAAAGAAGTAATGGAACCGGCATTGCTTTTCATCAAGCCGGAGAGAAGCACCTTACTTCCCCGGCTTCTTGTTGCTTCCAGATACCCTCGTCATAGAAACGCCTGAGTGTCCGACGCGCCCGGAGAGGCGTATAAGATATAATTATTGAGGCGGATATTTACTCAGGAGAAAAGTGGATATGACACAAACAGCGCATATGATTTCATTTCAGTCTGGTCGTCGCCAACTCGATGGATACATAGCCTATCCTGAGGGAGTTGGGCCGTTTCCTGGCATTATCCTCATCCACGAGATCTTTGGTCTCAATGAGAACATGAAAGATATTGCCCGTCGTTTTGCCGCGCAAGGATACGCTGCGCTCGCCGTCGACCTGTTTACTGGCCGCCCACGCGCCATATGTATATTTCGCATGATGACTGGCCTGTTACTCACCCCGCTTCACAATCGCGGCATCTACGATCTGAAAGCGGCGCTGACCTTCCTGTCGGAGCAGCCTGGTGTTGATGCCTCACGCTTGGGAGCGGTTGGGTACTGCTTTGGAGGAAGTTTTGTGGTTGCGTGGGCCTGCACCGATGACCGGTTACAGGTCATTGCCCCCTATTATGCCATGAATCCCCGGCCCTTGAAGGCCGTAGCCCGCCTTTGCCCGGTCGTGGGATCATACCCTGACAAGGATATTACGACCTCAGCGGGGCAAAAGCTGGATGTTGAGTTGGATCGTTATCAGGTGCCGCACGATGTTAAGATCTATCCCGGTGCAAAGCACGGTTTTTTCAATGATACCTCGAAAATTTATAATCAGTCGGTGGCACACGATTCATGGGAGCGTGTTCTGGCATTTTTTGAGCAGCATCTTGTGGCGAAGACCGAAGGATAGCATTCACCCTTCCCCCAAACTCACCTCAATCACCTGTGATAGCTCTGTGAATAGAGAGGCTACATTTGTGATGTCCTCGTAATGTCCATGCATTACACTTCGTAGTGGAAAGATTGGAGAGGCATTTGCGCATGTCCTGAAGGCAATAATACACTAAAAGGAGAACTGATATGTCAACCGAAGACAACAAGGCCCTGATCCGCCGTTTCTATGAGGAAGTGTTCAACCAGAGGAATCTGGCGGCCCTCGATGACTTCTATGCTCCCGATCACGTCGATCACACCCTACCTCCTGGCCTGCCAGCCGGTCCTGAGGGAACCAAACAAGCTATCGCCGTGATGCTGGCGGGTTTCCCTGATCTGCGCATCACCATTGAGGACATGATCGCAGAAGGAGATAAGGTCGTCACCCGTTTTACAACGCATGGAATGCAGCAAGGAACGTTTGGGAGCATCCCTCCAACCGGGAAGCAGGTGGCGGTCTCGACCATTGAGATCACCCGCATCGCGGGCGGCAAGATTGTGGAAGACTGGGGTCTCGATGACCGGCTCGGTATGCTTCAACAACTTGGTCTGGTTCCTGCGATGAGCTAAGACAAGGGCGTCTCTAGCACTTTTCTCCAGGAGGCGCAGAATCTAGTACTATATTGCCTGCGCCTGAGTATTAGTGTTCACAAATGGCGATTCCGTGAACAGGTTGTGAGAGCTAGCGTGCTTTCTGTGATGCCTTTGTGATGCTCTGTGTCTACAATGAAAAAGGGAATCTAGTTGAGCCAGCGTAAAGGAACTGAAAGAGATGTCTACAACTGCCTTACATATCCACGATCGGGTCGTCGTGGAACGCGAACATCTGCCGCAGGTCCTGGCGTATTTGCATAGCAACGGCTACCAGGTGATCGGCCCGACGGTGCGCGAGCAGGCCATTGTCTACGATACGCTGACCTCGCTTGACGATCTGCCCATTGGCTACACCGACGAGCAAGATGGCGGAAGCTATCATCTCAAGCGCCGTCACGACCAGGCGTTGTTTGGGTACGCGGTTGGCCCGCAATCCTGGAAGAAATACCTGTATCCGCCCTCGGTTCGATTATGGCAGGCCGACCGGACAGAACAGGGATTTCGTATAGTCAATGAGCAGCCAGAAACACCAAAATTAGCTTTTTTCGGTGTGCGCTCGTGCGAATTGCACGCTATCGCTATCCAGGATCGCGTCTTTATGCACGGTGAATACACGGACCCCATTTACCGGGCGCGGCGCGAAAATCTCTGCATTATTGTTGTCAATTGTAGTCATGCTGGTGGAACCTGCTTTTGCGTCTCGATGCAAACTGGCCCCAAAGCTGACAGCGGCTTTGACCTGGCGCTGACGGAAATACTTGATGAGCAGCGCCACTACTTTGTGGTGGAAGTTGGCAGCCAACTGGGGATTGAGATACTTGGCGCTGTGCCGCATCACGAAGCTAATCAGGAAGACTTCGCGCGCGCTGAAGCTATCATAGCTAATACCGCCGCGCACATGGGGCGCAGTATGGATACCACCGGCATCAAGAATCTGCTTTACCGCAATCTTGACCACCCGCGCTGGGAGAATGTGGCCTCGCGTTGCCTGACCTGCACGAATTGCACAATGGTGTGTCCCACCTGTTTTTGCACGACGGTGGAAGATACCACTGACCTGGCGGGTGAACACGCCGAGCGCAGGCGCAGATGGGACTCGTGCTTCACGATGGACTTCTCTTACATTGCCGGTGGTAGTGTGCGCTCCTCGACGAAATCGCGCTACCGGCAGTGGATGACGCATAAGCTGGCGAGCTGGATCGACCAGTTTGGCACGTCGGGCTGCGTGGGATGCGGGCGCTGCATCACCTGGTGTCCGGTAGGCATCGACATCACAGAAGAGGTACGCGCTATTCGTGAAACGCCGGGGCGTGATCGCGCAGATGTATAAAAGGAGAAGTCACTATGCAGACGCTTGAAGCAATCCTGGCAGAACACCCGTTTTTTGAGGGGCTTGATCCGCGCTATATGCCGTTGATAACGGGCTGCGCATCCAATGTACGCTACAAGTCCGGCGAGTATCTCTTTCACGAGGGCGAGCCGGCCGGGCAATTTTATATCATTCGTCAGGGCAAAGTTGCGCTTGAAACCCATGACGCCCGGAGAGGCACAATCATCATTGAAACGATCGCAGCGGGCGAGGTGCTGGGCTGGTCGTGGCTTTTCCCACCCTATCGCTGGCACTTCAGCGCGCGCACGCTGCAAGAGACGCGCGCCGTTGCGCTAGATGGGACATGTTTGCGTGCCAAAGGCGAAGCGGATCACGATCTTGGTTACGAATTAGCAATGCGGGTGGCGCGTATCATGATGGAGCGCCTGCAGGCCACGCGCCTGCAATTGCTCGATGTGTACAATACCAACTGGAAGGCGGCCAGCATATGAGCGAAATGCTGAACGACCCTATGTTCCCTGCTCTCTACCGTGTGCTACATGTGCATCGTGAGATACCCGACACGTTCACGCTGGAATTGGAACCCGGCGATGGCAGCTCCATCCCCGCGTTTGCCTGTGGTCAGTTCAACATGCTCTACGTCTATGGGGTGGGCGAAATTCCTATCTCAATCAGTGGCAACCCGGCCCAACTCAGCCCCTTAGTGCATACGACTCGTGCCGTCGGTGTGGTTTCGCGGGCCATGCGCGAACTCAAGCCAGATGGTGTACTCGGTGTGCGCGGGCCTTTTGGCAGCCACTGGCCCGTTGAGCAGGCGCATGGCAAGGACGTAGTGATTGTGGCGGGCGGCATTGGCCTGGCTCCGCTGCGCTCGGTGATGTACCATGTCATGACCCACCGCGAACGCTATGGCCGGATTGCGCTACTCTATGGCGCCAGGACTCCGGCTGACATCCTCTATCGCCGGGAGCTTGAACACTGGCGGGCGCATCTCGATCTTGAGGTGTCAATCACGGTGGATAATGCAACTAGAGCATGGCGCGGCAACGTCGGTGTCGTCACGAAGCTCATCCCGCACGCGCCATTTGACCCACAGAACAGCGTCGCCTTCGTCTGCGGCCCTGAAATCATGATGCGTTTCACCGCCGCGGAGTTGCAGAAGCGCGGCGTCTCACCGGACCATCTTTATGTCTCGATGGAGCGCAATATGAAGTGCGCCGTTGGTCTGTGCGGGCATTGCCAGTTTGGGCCGCGCTTCGTGTGCAAGGATGGTCCAGTGTTCCAGTATAGCAAAGTGCGGGACTGGCTGCTCAAGAAGGAGATTTGAGATGCGAGGAGAGTCGAAGCCAAAACTGGCCGTCTGGAAATTCGCCTCCTGCGACGGCTGCCAGTTGAGTTTGCTGGATTGTGAAGATGAGTTGCTGGCGGTGGCCGGGGAAGTCGAAATCGCTAACTTCCCGGAGGCTTCGCGCGCCGTTGCCAAAGGCCCCTACGACCTCTCGCTGGTAGAGGGCTCGATCACGACCGGACACGATGAGCAGCGCATCCACCATATCAGGCGTATCTCAAAATACCTGGTGACTATTGGCGCGTGCGCCACAGCAGGGGGTATCCAGGCGCTGCGCAACTTCGCTAAT
>DASTKD010000323.1:0-4367 GCA_035716135.1 Ktedonobacteraceae bacterium | reverse complement strand
AGCTGTCATCGGTGGCCGGGTCATGAGTATAGAGACCGGTCGCGTGGCAGAGCAAGCCAGTGGCGCGGCGTTAGTGCGCTATGGCGATACCGTTATTCTCGCTACCGTTGTTGGCAGCGACATCCCACGCGAAGGTATCGATTTTTTCCCGTTGACCGTCGATGTAGAAGAACGTATGTATGCCGCCGGTAAGATTCCAGGCGGGTTTATCAAGCGCGAGGGTCGCGCATCCGAACATGCCATCCTCGCCTGTCGCCTCGCTGATCGTCCCCTTCGCCCGCTTTTCCCCAAAGGGTATCGCAACGATGTGCAGGTCGTCATTATGGTCCTTTCAGCAGACCAGGAAAACGATTCCGACATTATGGGCATTGTAGGCGCGTCGGCAGCGCTCACTGTTTCGGATATTCCTTTTGCCGGGCCGGTCGGCGCGGTGCGCGTCGGCTATATCAACGACCAGTTGGTCATCAATCCGCTCGAATCACAGATGGCCGAGTCTCGTCTCGATCTCGCCATTGCTGGCACAGCCGATGCCGTGATGATGGTCGAAGCGGGCGCGAAGGAACTGCCCGAAGATCTCATGCTGGAAGCTGTGCGCTTCGGTCATGAGGCCCTGCAAGACATCATCAAGATGCAGGATAAGCTGGCGCAGGCCGTCAATAAAACCAAACGGCCATTTGAGGCCGCTCCTGTTGACCAGGAACTACGCGCCAAAGTAGCCGAATTTGTGCTGCCGCGCTTTGAGGCCGCCGTGCATCATCCTAACAAAGCTGCTCGTTCAGCCGCGCTCAACGTTGTGCAGGACGAGTTGATTACCACGCTCGGCGCGCAATATCCTGACCGTATGAAGGAAATCATCTCCTTCTATGAAAAAGAACTGAAAGCCTATGTGCGCAACAATGTGCTGGATAACGGCCTGCGCCCCGATGGACGCGACCTGAAGGAAATCCGTCCCATCAGTTGCGAAGTTGGCCTGCTGCCGCGCACGCATGGCTCGGCCATCTTCCAGCGCGGGCAGACCCAGGTACTCAGCGTGATAACGCTCGGTTCGCCTGGCGAGGAGCAGACGCTCGATGGCCTGGGTGCCAGCGAAAGCAAGCGCTTCATGCACCACTACAACTTCCCGCCGTTCTCAACCGGCGAAAGCAAGCCCCTGCGCGGTCCCGGACGCCGCGAGATCGGACATGGCGCGCTGGCGGAACGAGCTGTCGCGGCGGTCATTCCGTCACACGAAGAGTTCCCCTATACCATTCGCGCCGTCTCAGACGTGCTTTCGTCCAATGGCTCAACCTCGATGGGTTCGGTTTGCGGCACCACGCTGGCTCTCATGGATGCCGGTGTGCCGATCCACGCCCCGGTCGCGGGCGTAGCGATGGGTCTCATCACGGGCGAGGGCGAGCGAGCCGGTAAATGGGCTGTCATGAGCGACATCCAGGGCATCGAAGACGCGCTGGGTGACATGGACTTCAAGGTAGCCGGTACCGCCGATGGCGTCACCGCTCTGCAAATGGATATCAAAGTCAAGGGCATCACCTACGAAATTATGGCAAAGGCCCTCGAGCAGGCGCACGAAGGCCGCATGTTCATTATGGAGAAGATGCTCGACGCCATTGATGCCCCACGCGAAGAGCTTTCGGACTTTGCTCCACGCATCCAGACTATCAAGATCAACCCCGATAAGATCGGCGCAGTGATTGGACCAGGCGGAAAGATGATCCGCAAGATTCAAGAAGAGAGCGGCGCGAAGATCGATATTGAGGATGATGGCTCGGTCAACATCTCCGCCAGTTCCGGCGAGGCCATGCAGACCGCCATGGATGCTGTGCGCGCCCTCACCGAAGAGGTCGAGGTCGGGCGCATCTACACCGGCACGGTGCGCAGAATCGTCGATTTCGGCGTCTTCGTAGAATTCCTGCCCGGCAAAGAGGGCCTGGTGCGCACCTCGCAGTTGGCCGACTACCAGGTAAATCGCCCGGAGGATGTCGTTTCCCTCGGTGACGAAATCACCGTCATGGCGGTAGAAGTCGATCAGCAGGGGCGTGTCAATCTGTCGCGCCGCGCCGCCCTGAGCGGTGAAATGCCTTCGGCAGCCGAACTGGAAAGCGGTCGCGGCCCCAGTCGCGGTGGCTATGGAGATCGCGGCGGTCGCCCCGGCGGCGGCTACGGCGGTGGTCGCCCGCGCGAGAATAACCCCGGTCGCCCTGGCGGTTATGGAGATCGTGGCGGCTACGGCGGTGGAGATCGTGGTGGTAACTACGGCGGAGATCGCGGCGGTCGCTCCGGCGGCTACGGAGATCGAGGCGGCAGCAGCGGTGGTTTCGGCGGTCAGCGCCGGCCGATGGGACCCGGAACCTCCGGCCCCGGTGGCCCCGGTCGCGGCCCGACTCAGCGCCGTGATAGCGGCTTTAACCCGCGTCCCCCGGAGCGCCGCTGGTAATCAATTTCCCCGCTCCACCCCGCTGACCTTTGGCAATCAAACGGGGTGATCCTGATGAACATTACTGATCAGGATCGGTATTGTCATCCTGAGCGCAGCGAAGGATCTAACTCGCCACGTAGAGATCCTTCGCTGCGCTCAGGATGACAAGTGAAGGATGATCTGGCCGATGTTGAGTGGAAATGTTCATCAGTCAGGGAGCGAGCGTTTCGCATGATTGTAATAATACATTGTATTTAGAAAAAGAGGATACTATGTCTTCGGTAGATATCCTGAAGGAAGTAGCCGCAGAGGTCTCGGTTTGCACAAAATGCGATCTCTGTAAGGGTCGCACAAAGGCTGTACCGGGCGAAGGAAACCCCCAGGCCAGCATCTTATTCATCGGCGAAGGCCCCGGTTTTAATGAAGACAGGCAGGGTCGCCCATTCGTGGGGCCAGCCGGGCAATTTCTCGATGAACTGCTGGCGAGTATCAACCTCAAACGCTCCGATGTGTTTATCACCAATGTCGTGAAGTGTCGCCCGCCCAATAACCGCGACCCCGAACCGGGCGAAATCGCGGCCTGCAACGACTACCTCGACCGTCAGATTGCCGCCATCAACCCGGAGGTGATCGTCACGCTTGGTCGTCACTCGATGGCGAAGCTCTTTGGCAGCGAAAAAGTCAGCGTAATTCATGGCCGCGCGCGTCGCATCGATGGCCGTGTCTGCATCGCCATGTATCATCCTGCCGCCGGTCTGCACCAGGCCAGCCTGAAAGATACCATTCGCGCCGACTTCAAAAAAATCCCTCTGATTATCGAGCAGGCCGCGCGTATGGATGCTGAAAGCAAGGCCAAATCCGAACCTGCCCCGGTCAAAGAAGAACCTCCGCAGCAGATGTCGATGTTCTAAACAAAGAGCAAAGCAGGGTTTTGGAAAGTCGAGGGAGGGAGAGTCAGGCAAGGCGACCGCAAGGGTAGCCGCTACTAAGAACGTCCAGTTTTTCCGTCGTAGTCATAGTAGAGGCGACCCTTGCGGTCGCCTTGCTTCGAGACGCGCCTGGACGCTTTGCATTCCGATTTTGCAACAATCCTGCTGTTCCCATGATCTTGTATATCGCCCGGTTGTTGTATATACTCATGTACAGGGAGCATGTCCTTCAATTAAGGAGGTGTGTATGCAAGCTCGGATCAAGCGACTATCCTTGCTCGGTCTATTCGCCCTGCTGTTGGCGCTCGCCATCGCCTTTAGCCCCTTCTCGACTGGAACTTCCCGCGCGGCTTCGACCTGGACAGGTATGACGACCGACTGGTCAAATGTGCGCACTGGCCCCGGCACCGGATACGGCATCGTGACTGTCTATGCTCCCAACACAGTCGTTACGGTGTACGCGACGGTCTCCGGCCAAATCGTCTGGGGAGGCATCTCCAACTGGTATCGTATTACTAACTTTAGTAGCGTGGCTCACTACATCTATGGCGGACTGGTCGTCTCGTCCAGTAGTAGCACAGGAGGACAACCAACCCCAACGCCCTCGCCACAGGGCAAAGAAATCGTGGTAAGCCTGTCTCACCAGTGGATGTGGGCATATCAGGACGGCAGAGAGGTCTTCTACTCGGCGGTCATGACCGGACGTCCGGCACTGGCAACGCCGACGGGAACCTACCATGTCTTCCTGAAGCTCCATCCCACCTACTTCTACTCGCCCTGGCCTCCCGGCTCGCCCTACTGGTACCCGCCCACTTACATCAATTACGCCCTGGAGTGGCGCGCGGGCGGATTCTTCCTGCACGATTCCTGGTGGCACAGCGTGTATGGACCCGGCACCAACGGCTGGCACTACGATCCCAAATATGGCTGGCAATGGGGGACGCACGGCTGCGTTGCCATGCCCCTGTCGTCAGCCGCCTGGCTTTACAACTGGGCTCCCATCGGCACAACCGTGCAAATTA
>DASTKD010000322.1:0-3423 GCA_035716135.1 Ktedonobacteraceae bacterium | reverse complement strand
AGTACTATACTGTAACGAAGCCAGTCCCAATTTCGTAGTAAGTGAGTGATAGTAGCAGAAAGAGGAAACAATAGTATGGCAACAAAGCAAACAGAGTTAGCGGTAAGCCACCGGGAAGTCCTGGGGAAAGCCGCGAAGCGTTTACGCAAGGCGGGCCTGATTCCGGCCAATATCTACGGACATAAGGAAGCATCCCAGGCTGTGCAGATGAATGCTGTCGATTTCGAGGCTTTGCGCCGCGCGCGCAAAACCACCGGCATCATCGCGCTGCGTATGGATGGTCACGCGAAGACGCAGACGGCGCTGGTACGTCATGTCCAGCGCGACCCCATCAGCGGCAAAATCCTGCACGTCGATTTTTTCCGCGTGAGCCTGACCGAGCGTATCGTGATAAAGGTTCCACTGCATGTCGTGGGCGAAGCTCCCGGCGTGAAACTTGAGGAGGGAGTGCTGCTGCACCTCTTAGATACGCTTGAAGTAGAGTGCGCGGCGCGAGACATCGTTAATGCCTTTGATGTCGATGTAACATCGCTGGAACATATCGATGATACATTGCACGCCAGCGATGTCAAACTGCCCGCCAACTTCAAGCTTATTACCGACCCTGAAGAGGCCATCATAAAGATTGCTGCCACGCGCGCCGAAAAGGCCGAGGAAGCGGAAGAAGCCGCTCCAGAGGCACCTGCCGCCGCGCCTGCCCCGGCTCCAGCGGAAACGAGCGCCGGGGAATAACCCGACCAGAGGCGAACCAGAATGAAACCTGCCCCGCCCCTACAGAATTGCGGGGCAGGTTTCATTCTGGTTCCCTGGAAGTCTAGAAGCGAGCGATAGTAATGCGTATCATGATCGTCACCGATCAATACCCTCCGATGGTTGGAGGCGTACCGAAGGTGACGCGCGATCTTGCAACAAATTTTGCCCAACGCGGACACGAAGTGGTGGTTGTCGCGCCCAGCTATGGCACGCGCGATGTCTATCGCGTCGAAGATAAGGTACATATTTATCGCTTTTCTTCGTTTGAATGGCCGACTTACGTGGAACTGCGCATTGCCTTCTTGCCGTTCCTGCCATTCCGCCGCCTGTTGAAGCAATTTGATCCTGAGATCATTCATATCCACTCCCCGGTGGTGATGGGCAATCTCGCGCAAATTCTGGGAGGTGGACACCGCAAGCCGGTGATCGCCACCAACCATTATATGCCTACCAATATCGGACGTTCGCTCTCGTCCGATCCCATCCTGGGGAAGTCGTTCCAGAATGTCTGGTATAGTTACCTGGTGCATTTCTGCAATCGTTGTCAGTACGTGACGGCTCCCACCGTCACAGCCCTCAACCTGCTTTACAAGCATGGGTTACGCGCTCCCGCTCGCTCCATTTCCAACGGCATAGACCTCACACGTTACCAGCCCGGTCGGCCTGATGAGGAGGTGCGCCAGCGTTTCCAACTGCCAGCCGATCGCCCGCTTATCCTGTCCGTCAACCGCTTGAGTCCAGAAAAGCGCATTGATGTATTGATTGATGCGGTGGCGAAGCTGCGCGAGCAGGCGCATCTCGTGATTACCAGCACCGGCCCGGCAGAAGCCGAACTACGGGCGCAGGTGGAGGCGCTCAACTTGCAGGATAAAGTCACTTTTCCGGGTTTTGTCAGCGACGAGGACCTGATCTCGCTCTATCACCTGGCCGACATCTTCGCTATTCCTTCGGAGGCGGATTTACAAAGCCTGGCTACGATGGAAGCGATGGCTGTTGGCTTGCCCGTTGTAGCCGCCGATGCCTACGCGCTGCCCGAACTGGTGCATCACGAAGAAAACGGCTTCCTCTTCTCACCCGGCAATAGCGACGAAATGGCCCATTATCTCGATATACTGCTGCGAGACCCACAACTTCGCCGGAGCATGGGCGCGTGCGGCCTGGAAATTGTGGCGCGGCACGATAGTACCCTCATCCTCGATCAATGGGAAGCACTCTACCAACGCCTCATTACCGAGTTCGCGGAAGTCAGAGAACTCAAGCGCGGCCTGCGCAGGCTGGTCGGCTTCGCCCGTGAGACGACCCACACGGCGCGCGAACACCAGTCTATTCAGGGGGATTTAGCCCTGGATAAAGGGCAGATCACCGAGGAATAATTACAACTTTTTCATGCAATACCCGTTTAATTGACAGTGGCTGAGCTTTACCGTATACTTGCTCAAAAGCTTGATAGTGAGCTTTTTGCTATTTCATTCACAACCTGGGGATCAGCCAGAGGAGGCATGAAACCGGGGAAAGGGGTTCAGCATGTTGCCGTCAGGCGAAGACAAACCCACCCCCATGTCAACATCGGAGGCGGGCCGCAAAGGGGGAAGCGTGGTCCGCGATAAGTATGGCGAAGACTACTATCGTATCATTGGGAAGAAGGGCGGCACACGGCTCAAGGAAAAGCGCGGCGCTGAATATTACCGCGACATCGCCCGCAAAGGTGGCACTGCCAACATGGCTAAATATGGCTCGGAACACTTTTCCGAAATGGGCAAGAAGGGCGGCAAAACCACCAAAGAGCGCCAGTCCCCTGACTTCTACAGCCGTATCGGCAAACTGGGCGGTTCCGCCCGGCGTAAAAAGATCGACTGAATCATCGTAGCAGGCATGGAGGCGCAGCCTCCATGCCTGCTACGATGATTCTTGATGATTCAGCTTGCCAGCATCGCCAGCAATTCTTCGGCGTCGGGCAGGAAGCGATGCGCCGGGAGTACTTGATGCGCCAGCCCCAGACGAAATGCTTCTTGCGCATCGACCGTTTCGCCCGTCAGTAGCAGACGCATGGTCGTGTTAAAACCAATCAGGGCGGGGAAATAGGCGGCGGCGACAGGGGGCAGGACGCCCAGATTGATTTCCGGCAGACCGAAAGTAGCATCTTCATGAGCGATCACCGTATCGCAGAGCGCCGCCAGCTCGCAGCCGCCGCCAAGCGCGTAGCCCTTGACCAGCGCAACTGTCGGCACCTGCTGCGCCCGCACCGCCTCAAATGCCGCGCAATTGTCATACACCGCGCGCAGCATCTCTTTCTCTCGTCCATCAAGATGATCCTTGACATCCACTCCCGCGCTAAACGCCCGCTCACCCGCGCCCATCACCACGATCAGGCGCGGCTTCTGTTTGACAGCATCGCGCAAAGCGCTGGTAAGCTGGTCAAGCATCTCTATCGAGAGAATGTTGAGCGGTGGCCGATCCAGCACCAGCCACAATATCTCATTTTGCCGCCGGATACGTATGTGTGACATACTTCTCTACGATTTCCAATCTTCTTCTACCGGTTCCAGGTAAAGCCGTATCGCCTCAAGAATGTTATCTAATGCCTCCTGCACCGTTTCTCCCTCGCTTATACATCCAGGCAACGCAGGAACATAAACGGTATAGCCCCCTTCATCACTTGCTTCTAGAGCG